>JBAXCM010000524.1:0-3382 GCA_037141475.1 Verrucomicrobiota bacterium
GCTGGCAGCAGCGCCACGGGTTGGCCGGAATCGCCGTGTTCCCGGGTGGCCACCTCTAGCGGGATCTGGCCGAGCAGGGTCATGCCGTTGGCTTCGGCTTCACGCACGCCGCCGCCATTGCCAAATAGATAATAGCGCTTGCCGGCGTCGCACTCGAACCACGCCATATTTTCGATGAGCCCGAGGATGGGCACGTTGACCTTGCCAAACATGGCGATGGCTTTGCGGGCGTCGATGAGTGCCATTTCCTGCGGGGTGGTGACGATGATGACGCCATCGACGCTCACCGTTTGGACGATGGTTAGTTGGATGTCGCCGGTGCCCGGGGGCAGATCGAGAATGAGGTAGTCAAGCTGGTCCCAAGCCACTTGGCGGAGGAATTGCTGGGTGTAGCGGGTGGCCATCGGCCCGCGGACAATGACTGGTGATGCCCCGTCCAATAAAAATGCCATCGACATCAGCTGGATGCCATGGGCGAGAATCGGGATGATTTCGTCCTGCTCGTTGGCCAGCGGGCGTTCGGTGGTGCCGAACATCAGGGCCATTGACGGCCCATACAAGTCGCAGTCGCATAGGCCTACCCGGGCGCCGGTGGCTGCCAAGGCGACCGCGAGATTGGCGGCGACTGTGGATTTGCCGACCCCACCCTTGCCGGAGGCGATGGCGATGATCCGCTTGACGCCGGGGATGGATGACTTGCCGAGATCGGCGCTGGCTGCGGCTGCTGGTGGTGCCTTTACGTCGATGAGGATTTTGGCGTGGCCAATATCCGGGAGCGGGTCGAGGATGGCATGGCAATCTTGAAAAATTTGCGCCGGTATCTGTGGATCAGCCGTCTGGACCTCAATTTGAACTGTGGTTAGACCCGGCTCCCAGCGAATGTCTTTGACCAATCCAAAGGAAACAATATCCCGGGAAAACCCCGGATAGCGGACTTGACGAAGGGCTTGGCGGATGAAATCGGGACTCATTGGCGCGGCATTGTCGCTTGATTTCATCACTCTGCAACGTCATTTTTCACCTCATTCGCAAGCTTGACGTGCCGCCCCGCCATTGCCGAAACTTCGCGCATGGCATGGCGCATCGAGCAGGCAGTCATTCGGGGGGAAATCGACAATACCGTCGAAGGTCGCACCACGGGTCGCATCTGGCTGGCAGGTTGTGACGCGCCCCTGCAGCTGTCATTGGAAGGCGACTGCTGGCGCGATCTGGCTGGCACCCGCCTGCAGTTTGAGAATCCAGCACCGCGTCCCGGCCCGGAAACCGCCGGTCTGGCCGTGCGCCAGTCCGGTGTGATTGGCGACATGACTGCCTCACGCAAGGCCAAGGTGCCGCTGGCTGGCGATGAGTCGTTGGAGGCGCTGCGAAGCGGACAACAGGATATCGCGTTTGAGTGGTGCAACATCCTCTATCTCGAGTGGTTCGACGAATTTAACGGACGCGTTATCATCGAAACCTCCGCCTTTGCCCTGCGCATTTCAGCCCACATCTGGGAACTCGACGAGGATGCCGAGGCTGCTCAGAAACTCGCCAACTTGAATGCCATGCGCGATTTCATGGCCCTTGTCATTCAGCGGCGCGACGTGGATTTGCCTGGCGCCGAGCCCGCCGATGAACTCGACGAATTTGCTTGGGAAGAGCGCCTCAAGGAAAATGACCGCCTCACCGATGCCTATCAGGAGGTGCTCGAGAAATACATCGACGACGACGATAGCGAACGCAAAGAGGCCTTCGTCATGGGTTGGGACGGTCTGTTAGATGCCTTGGCCGAACGCGACGAGGCCGATGCTCACGGCGAATTGAATGAGGACGACCCTCGCTTGCGAAGGGTTATGGACGACGAAGACTTTGACGACGAGGACTTTGAGGATAACGGCGGCATCCCGTTTGATGACAGCAACTCCCACCCCCTCCAAATCAGGGCTCAGGCCCTCGCCACACAAGCCATGGATTTGGTGGATATTTGCGACGGCCCCGGTACCCCTTCGTATCTGCTGGTCACCAACCTCCTCCAGGTAAGTGGCAAACTCGCCAGTGCTCTCAACGATTATGGCAGCAGTTATCAACCCGAGAGCGGCTTCGTGCTGGCTCTCCTCAAACGCTGCCTCAACTGGCTTAACGAGGCTTTGCGTGCCTGCCACCAACTCCATGAGACCGCCACCGATTCCGCCAAACGTGCCAACCTCGAAAAATTGCAAGCCGCTGCTTTCTCGGTCCGTGAACAAATTCTCGCGGTCCGCCGTAATTTCAAGAAAACTTAATGATTGCGCTTTTCTACAGGCATGTTATTTGGTCCCTGCGCCTATGAAATCAATCTTATTAATTGCCGCCGTTGCCGTCGCGACCCTGCTGAGTTCATGCAACACCATCATCGGCTTAGGCCGCGATTTTCGGATGATGGGTGATGGCATGGAAAAATCCGCCAACAAAGCTCAGGGCGGCAGCAGCACCACCACCGATACCTCTGGTGCCCCGGTCTATTGAGGGGCTGAGGTGACCTCTAGCGGCGTGACTGTTGACCGCCGATTGCGGTGGGTTGCCTTGTAGCGGCGTGACTGTTGACCGCCGATGTTCGTGAGATGACTCTTGTCGAGGCTGCGGGTTCGTTGGCGATTCATCGTCATCGGCGGCCATAGACATGCCGCTAGAGCCGATAACTATTCTTTCTTGGCTCCTGAGCTTGACCGCAATTTCAAGTGAATTGAACGAGTTCGACCCCTTGGCGCATTTGAGGTCGAACCCTGAGTTGTCTGGCTATGGGCGAAGCCTGCCGGGGAGAGCGGAGCCCCTGGTGAAAATGGAGAATTTCAAGTCTTGTGCGATGGAGCATGGGGCGACAGAGTTTGGGCAGCACATGCGAGCCCTGCCACTACGTTGGATTCCCCGCGGCGAACCGTTTCAAAATCATGAAATGGCTTCGTCTGGCGGGTTTCCGCCGATTTTAGAACATCTGATCCGTCAGCGGGGATTGCCGGAGGGCGTCGGACTTGAGGAATACCTGCAACCCAGACTCAGGGACCTGGCTGATCCATTCCTGCTACCCGACATGCTTCTGGCGGTGGAGCGCATCCTGCTTGCGGCCGATCGCAAGGAAACAGTCTGCATTTTCGGTGATTACGACGTGGATGGCGTCACATCCATCACGCTGATGCGGCGCATTCTGCGGGCCTACGGACTCGATGCCCGCCACTTCATCCCCAAACGTGGGACGGAAGGCTACGGCCTGAGCCAGGCGGCATTGGTTCGCTGCATGCGGGATGGCACCAAGCCTGACCTGCTCATAGCGGTGGATTGCGGCACCACGTCGCTGGCGGAAGTGGCCAGCCTGAGGGCCGATGGCATTGATGTGCTCATTTTTGATCATCATGAACCCGGTGCCGCA
>JBAXCM010000525.1:0-3379 GCA_037141475.1 Verrucomicrobiota bacterium
TGGAGCGCGCTTTTTGCTGTTAGGCCATGTCCAAGGAGACTCCTTGACGGGGGGGTGGCCTGCCCCCTGCGCTGCCCTGTGGCACTGTGGCAGCGGTCGAGACGCGCGAGGCGGCAGCGGCAACGTCGTGCGACTGGGGGGGGCAAGTGGCGGGTTGCTCATGTTGGCGATGTGGTAATCTTGGTTGCGCTAGGTTGCCTGATCTTCACGGCCTTATGCGTGCCGCAAAGAACCCCGTTCGCGAGGTGCGCTAGTTCAATCGGCACAGGTTCCAGAAAAATTGCCCAAGTGCCCGGTGTCGCCGGATAAAATAATTTTCCGACAATGACGAAAGCATGTTCGCCAGTACTTTGGAGAAACTTTGAAGTCGCTTCGGACAAGATCAGACGACGGACCCCGGGAACCTGCGGCGGTTCGGTTAAAATTGGCAATGCGGTCGAGGTGGTGTTCACTTGATTTTGAATGGCTTCGGTGTTCATGCTGCAGATTCCCTTCGTTCAACGAATGTTTGCCGACGGCCGTCGAGTACCAACGGCAGCACGACGCCGGATTGCCCGTTCCTGTTTTTTTGAACGACAACACCGTCGTCGATGATTTTAATGACAACGTCCGCGTCGTGCCCGATGGCTCTGCTTTCGCGAATCTCCCCGGCGTCGTTGAGTTGAGACAGCGCAATCACCGCGACGTTCTGACTAATGGCGAACCTCTTAAGATTTCGCGACACGTCGGCGCACTCTCGTTCCCGACTTTGATATGTGCCTGATGTGGTGGCAATCTGTAGGTAATCGACGACCAACGCGTCGAGGCCGATGCGCTTTTTCATCGCCCTTGCGCCGTCGAGGAGGGCGCTGATGTCGCATGTCTCATCGTGAATTTCAAACCGCCATTCTTGCGCCATGCGCTCGATGACCCTGCCAATGGACCGCATGTCCAGTTCGTTGAGGGGATGACTCGCCGGATCCTTGAGCTTGGACAGAAACACGGATCCCCGATTGCATACAAATCGGTCAATGATTTGCTGGATCGGCATTTCCAGCGACGCGATATAGACCGCGCGTCCGGCGTCAAGAAGGTTGCCCACGGCCTGAATTTCCAATGCCGTCTTGCCCGATGACGTTGGCCCCCCGAGGATCCACAGTTCCCCGGGGCGCAGTCCACCGCAGGTAACTTCGTCGAGGCCCGGGATGTCGGTGGCGATGCCGGGTTTTTTTCGGCCAGCGGCAAGTTCCTGGAGGTTGTCCATCCAAACCCTGAGTGCGTCAGTCACGGTCGGCGGGGGCGGCGGTGGATCGGCCACGGCGTCGAGTGCTTCGCGGAGCATGGCGGCGGCTTCGTTAGGGTCGGCGACGCTGATGTTAGAGGTTGCGCTCCTGAGCGTCCGGCGCTTCCAGTGGTCGCGGAGTTTGCCGACGCAATGGCTGAATCCGACCGGACCGGTTAGGAATCCGCCGAATGCCGTTTCATTGGCGAGGTCGATGACCAGCGGCTTGGATTCCTCCGCAACACGATCCTTGGCCTCCAAAATAACAATTGTCATGTCAATATGGCGGCCTTCGTCGTGAAGCGCCTTCACAACGCCGAAGACGGCTCGTGTATGCGCCTGGGTCAGATAGTCAGACTGGAGTTCGTGGAAGCGGTCAGCGATGCATTGGAAGTCATGCAAGAGCCAACGGCAAACATCGTCTTCAATCTGGGTGTCGGAATAGGATTGTATGTGGGTATTCATGGGCGAAGCATTTTGTTTTTTCTGGGGGCCGTTTCCGCGCCAGCGGAAGGCGGCTCCTGTTCTTTATAGTTACCCGGCAGTGGCTGCCGGTTCAGGGATGCTGATTTTGCCGGTTCAAAACCTGTTTTTGATGCGGCAGCGGTTGCCGGTTCAAACATCCTATTTGATAGTGTGATAAGGTCACTTCCGCGACGATTTCCAACACGCTGCTTTCGCCTGATAATTGCCCCGTCGGATTCCAGAAACTTCAGCGCGTCACGAATGGTGCGTTCGCATTTTCCAGTGAGTCTGGAGAGCAGGCCTTGGCACGGAAAGCATGTGCGGGTCTTGCGGTCTGCGAAGTATGCCAGCCAGCACAACACCGCTTTCGCCGAGGGCTCCGTCTCATATTTGGAGGCCGCGACAATCATGTCATATCCGCTCCGGTCGCTCATCTGTTAGTCAACTCCCGGTTAGGTTTTGCCTCATTGGTTGGTCTGATAGAATCTAACAATTTAAGAATCTTGCTGGTCTGATGGGTCGCTCGAATCTCCCGAGGATAATGATCCTCCGGGTTGATCAACTTGCGGTTTTTGCGCCGTCGGCTCATTCGCTGATATGTGTTAGATTTTTGACCCCATCGACAACCAATGTTGCGAGGTCGCCTGTCGTCGATTTTGGCGGCATGTCGGGACCTTTGGGTAATGGCGGTGCGGGTTGTGGCGCGGAGGTCGTGGCGGGCATCTTAGGCGCAGTGACGGGGGCACCCGTAGGTTGAGGGGCGAACAAATCGGTTTGCAGATATGTTATCACGGCAGGTAAAGTTTTGTTAGAATTGAAATGACGGCGCTGATTCCGTAGGTCAAAACTGTAGCAACGATGAGACCGGAAACATCTGTTAGAAAATTTTTGATAGGAGACATATATAGGAAGTTTGAAAGCTGTTAGAAAAATTCCCGGTGATGACTTAGGGCCGGGCCTCCGAAACTGTGCGGCTAGCTCGCGTTTTTGCCATGGCTGATTCAGGCAAAATTGATAGAATTAACGGCGCAAAGGAAGGATGACCAGTCTTCAACGGTCGGAGTTGTTAGATTCTCAAACCGGACGATTGCGCCGCGCGCGGAGGTCAGTGCAAATTCTTTGTTGGCAACATCGGTTTCCAGCTTTTCCCGGCGGAGTTCTAACTTTTCGCGTTCGTCGGGCTCGCCAAGGCCAATCGAAAGTAGTCTCTCGTAAATCGGAGTGCCCAACTTAATCACGCTGGCAAGCCATCCCTCGCGGGGTTTTTCGTTAGGGTCGGGAGGCTTCACTTGGCGAGCCTTTCCCCTTGCAGCGCGGCCAATGCGGCGGTCCGCTCGAATCTAACTATTTTCCCGGCGCGAATCACACAAGGGATTTTTCCCCGGCGAATCCAGTTGCGGACCGTTTGGCCGCTGACGTTCGCGAATTTCGCGAAACTGATAGGGCAATCTAACTGAGTTTCCAGCGTTTGCGCTGGTGCTGTTTGGCGTTGCATACGCCACTCAGTTTTACCATTTTGCGATTTTCTCTAATGGCAAAATAATGGGGTTTCTTGCCATGTTAGAAACGCCCGTCATTCGAGCGCGAAAAGTCCGCTATCCTCCCACAAGCGCCCCCATGCCTTCCAGTCGGTCGCCCCCGGCATCCCCCGGT
>JBAXCM010000526.1:0-3341 GCA_037141475.1 Verrucomicrobiota bacterium
GCAGGGCGTTGGCGACGCGCGGGGTGCCGCGGGACCGGCAGGCGACTTCGAGGGCACCGCCGCGTTGAATGGCCACTTCGAGGAGGCCAGCGGAGCGTTCGATAATGAGGGCGAGTTCGTCCTGCGAGTAGTAGTCGAGGCGGTTGATGAGGCCGAAGCGGGAGCGAAGCGGGGCGGTGAGCATGCCGGAGCGGGTGGTGGCGCCGACGAGGGTAAAGCGGGGCAGATTGATCTGGATGGAGCGGGCGGCCGGGCCGGAGTCGATGATAATATCGAGGCGGAAGTCTTCCATGGCGGGATAGAGATACTCCTCGATGGCGGGATGCAGACGGTGAATCTCATCGATGAAAAGCACGTCGCCACGCTGAATGTTGGTCAGAATACCGGCAAGGTCGCCGGCCTTTTCAATTTGTGGGCCGGAGGTCGTGTGGAGCTGGCTGCCGGCGGCCCTTGCCAGCAGGTTGGCGAGGGTGGTCTTGCCTAGGCCCGGAGGGCCAGAAAGCAGGACGTGGTCGAGCACATCGCCGCGGTGCTTGGCAGCCGCCAGCATCAACAGCAGGCGCTCCTTGACCTTTTCCTGCCCAATAAACTCGGAAAACGCCGGGGGCCGCAGCGACACATCAAAAGGTGTGACCGGCGTGCTGGTGGTCTGTTGGTAAAAGGTTTCGGGCATGGGCGGCGGGCGGAGACAGTAAAGGACACATGCCCCAAGACAACAAGCCAGAAGAGGTCGCCATTCAGCCCCCTTCACCACGCGCTTTACTGCGAAATGTTGTAACTTGTTGGAATTACTGAAATTTACGGTATCAATGACAATATTTATGGCATTTCAAGGGCACGTTGGTGTCAACGGGCGTGGTGGACTTGCGGGTTGGCCTCGAGCGGTGCGAGTTTCCAGTTGACGAATCGGGTGGGGGAAGGATGCTCGCCGGGGGATGGATTGGATCACGCATGCAGCGGTGGGAGCCGTGCTCGGAGAACTCATGCTCGGCAAGCGACTGGGTAACCGGGCGTTGGGCTGGGGATTGCTGTTGGGAATCACACCATATCTGTTAGATTCGGTGTTGGCGCTGTTTCTAACTACTTCCGGGAGGCTGGCGCAGGTATCTGCTGCGAGCCACTCGCCTCTGGTGATGTTGGCGCTGCTTTTGGCGTTGCCACGCAGCACGGCCAAATTGTGGCGGCAAGCAAAGGTGACGCGAGCCCAAGCCGGTGGGTTTATCGCGCTGGCTTGGGGCGTCCATTTGCTTGTCGATGCCCTCAGCCTGCCCGGCGTGCAAGTGCTTTGGCCGTACCCGGGACCGAGGGCTGGCATTTGGTTGTTAGATCGGGATGATGGTTGGTTTGCGTTGCCGATGGGGGTGATGTTGTTGAGTTTGGTGTGGTTGCGCAGCAAAAAGGAGCAAGCCAAGCGCCGCCGTCGCTGGTGGTGGGGCGTGGGTCTGAGTGGCGGCTATTTGGTGCTTGCGGGGGTGGCCAAGTGGGTGGCGGCAGCCGGGTTTGCCGGGGATTTGGCCCGCCGTGGCATCACCTGTGAGCGCCGGATGGAATCACCATTTCCGCACAACCTGCTGCTATGGCGCGGTATGGCGGAGTGCGGTGACGAAGTTTGGATCGCCTACCGATCGGTATTCGAGTGGCGTTCCACGCCGCTGCGCTGGACGGTTTTCCCACGCCAGAGACAGATGTTTGCCACAGTCGCCGACAACCGCGATGCCAAGCGCGTCGCCGCCTTTGCCGGCGGTTGGTGGATCGCCCGCCCCAATAAATCCGGCTTCTGGCTGGCCGACCTGCGTGGCGGAGAGTGCCTCCAATGGGGGGAACGCAAAGGCATGGTTGACATTCGGTTCCGGCACGCCTGGCAATTGGACTCTCAAGCTGAGGGGGACCCGCTGCACCCGATCCTTGCGGATCCCAAAAACCGATCGGAAATGTTCCGCCGCCTCCTCCAGCTCAGCCTCGGCGAAAAAGACGGCTGGCAAGCCACCCCGCGCCTTGCCGGTGTGCCCGGGGCCTTCCCTGAATTGCTGAGGGTCGTCGAATAGGTGATAAAATTCCCTGCAATCCGGGCTTTCGCAGGTGCAGGGATTCAGCTATAGGTTGCGCCAGTGAAAGCGCTCTACCTAATGCTTGCGTTGCCTGTGGTGGCATTGGCCGGTCCCCGTGAACCGGCCCAAGTGGCCGTCGAATTTCTTGATAAAGTGAGGGCCGGCAAGCTCAATCTCGAACCGGGCACCGATACCGCCCTCACCGAAAATACCGAGGAGCCAAAGCGTCGCGAAATTGCCCGCCGCCTCGAACGCAACGCGTCCGACTTGGGTCAGGGAGTCTTGGAGGCCAGTACCTCGAAGTTCGACGAAAACCTCGCAGCTGTGATGGTGCGAAAAGCCGGAGGTTTCGATCCCCGCCGCCTCCGCGTGTTCGCCGTGGCCCTCGTCAAACGCGGCGAAACCTGGCTGCCAGCCCCGGTCCTCGCCTCGTTCGAAAATACCGGTGTCGGTTACGCCCCGGGTCTGCGCAAACGCCTGAACGACCTTGAAGCTTGGATGCTCGAACAACAAGCGATCGAGCTCGACGCCATCCAACAACAAGCCACTGAGCGGATGCGTCAGGCGATTAGCGCCGCGCTCCCGCCTGACGAATTGCGCCAGATCGAACCCGAAGCGCTCGCCCGCCGCTTTCTCGATGCCTGCGCCAAACATCAGTTGCCGGTCATTCTTGGTTTGTTAGGCGGCCTGCAGGCTGTGTTGCCAGAGAACTGGAACGAGCGCCTCCAGGCCGCCGAAGCCGCCGTCGCTGACCCTCAAACCGTGAAACTTCCGTGGCGTTTGCTCGTTGCTCCGGACGTTTTGCGCAGCATCGTCAAGCAGGAGTCCGACGAGAGTAGCGGATCCATCGCCGTCGTCTGTCTCGATCCCACCGGCATCCCGGATAAACCTCAGCTCAAATTTGTGGAACTCGAGTTGGCCAAGAGCTCCGACGGCTTCTGGCAGGTGAATCCCCCCCCTGAGTTTTTCCTGGCAAAAGAGCCGGAGTCCGACAAGCTTCATGAGCGGCTCCCTGGGCTCCGTGACCCCCTCCCGGATGACAAACCACTCGCCCTCTATCCGGCCGCTCTGCGCCGATCCATCCCGCTGCAGCCACTCCCGACGCCGCAGGCGGCCTGTCAAGCCTTGGACGAGGCCCTGCACGCGCCGACACTCCAACCGCTGATGGCCATGCTCGATCTGGAGGGTGATAAAAAATTGGCCCGTCTCGGCTGTTTGCGGGCCGCCGGTGCTTGGGGTGCCTTGCATGATCCCGTCTCCGTCCGCCATCCGCTGGCAATTGGGTTTTTTGAG
>JBAXCM010000527.1:0-3340 GCA_037141475.1 Verrucomicrobiota bacterium
ATTGTAATCGACTTGGACGGTGCCCAGTTGCCACTCGCGGCCAATGATATCCTTGACGACAAAATCGATCTTGGGGCCGTAGAAGGCGGCCTCGCCGGGTTCTTCGGTGTACTCGACGCCGAGCGTTTGAACGGCGGCGCGCAGCGAGGCTTCCGCCTTGTCCCAGTTTTCGGCATCGCCGACGTATTTGTCAGAGTCGGGATCGCGCAATGAAAGTCGGACACGATAATCATGCATGCCGAGGGTGCCGAGGACTTTCTTAACCAAGTCCAGGCAACCGGCAACTTCGGCGGCCACTTGGTCGGGTGTACAGAAAAGGTGGGCGTCGTCCTGGGTGAAACCTCGCACACGGGTCATGCCGCCGAGTTCACCGGACTGCTCCCAGCGATAAACGGTACCGAACTCAGCCAGACGCACCGGCAGGTCGCGGTACGAGTGTGGGTCGCTCGCGTAGATTTTGATGTGGTGCGGGCAATTCATCGGCTTGAGCAGGTAGCCCTCGAAGGCCCCGCTGGCTAGGCCGTTGAGCAACTCGCCGCAGGTGGCATTTTCGTCGGCGAGACGTTCGAGCACGTCGCGTTCGGCGATGGGCGGGTACTGGCTCTCCTGATAGTACGGGAAATGGCCGGACGTCCGATAGAGGTCGAGCTTGCCGATGTGCGGGGTGAATACCTGCGAGTATCCCTGCTTGTCGAGTTGCTCGGTGATGAATTCCTGCAGCGCACGGCGAACCAGCGCGCCTTTCGGCTTCCACAAAATGAGCCCCTGGCCGACGGCTTCATCGATGTGAAAGAGCCCCAGTTCCTTGCCGAGGCGGCGGTGATCGCGTTTCTTGGCTTCTTCCAAGCGGGTTAGGTGGTCTTGCAGCTCGGTGGAATTTTTGAAACAGGTGCCGTACAGGCGTTGCAGGGATTCGCGCTCCTTGTCGCCCTTGTAATACGAGCTGGCGATGCTCATCAGCTTGAACGCCTTGCAATTGCCCGTTCGGCCGACGTGCGGGCCGGCGCACAAGTCCCAAAAATCCCCGTTCTTGAAGATCGATATTTCCTCGTCTTCAGGGATCGAGGCAAGCAAATCCAACTTGAAAATACTCACCACAGCCCGCTCGCTCACCGCCCCGAGCCGCCCGCTTTGGGCCAGCACCAGCGCATCATCGCGGGAAATACTGACCCGCTCGAAAGGGTCGTTGTCCTTCACCACCCGCTTCATCTCCTCCTCGATGCGGGGAAAATCCTCCGGCGTAATCCGGTGGGCCAAGTCCATATCGTAGTAAAACCCGTTTTCTACCGGCGGGCCGGCGGCGAGTTGGACGTCCGGCCACAGGCGGCAGATGGCAGTGGCCATGACGTGGGCGCAGGAATGCCGAAGCCGTTCCAAGTCGGTCATTTGCTGGCGTTCGTCGAGGGTTTTGCGTTCGTTCATGGCAGTGCTTGCGTTGGAAATCGTTGGTTGTGTGAGTTGATGGGAAAATTCAGGGGCGGCGAGACTTCGAGGTGGCTTCGTGGTGTTGCACCGTGCCCTTTGGCTGCGCCGCCACAGATTGTAGGAGGTAGATGGCCGCTTGGTCAACTGCGGACGTGGATATGCTGAGCATGCCAAACTCGTTACCGTCCCTGACTACTATGGCCGGGTCTGACTCCCGGAATATCCGATTGGCGTCTTCTTGGGGTTGATCGCCAATGGCCCGTGGTAACCCTACGGCTACCAACAATATACTTCCTGGGTCTCCCGAGTTCAAGGTGCCGAATTTGTAAAATCGGTCCATCTTTATGCTTCTCATCGCACATGCTACGGTCTTAGTCGACCCCGGTGGAACCATGGACACTTGCCATGTCGCGTCTTTAGGTGCTGGATTCATCATAACGTTAGTGAATCTCCTTCCACATCGGAAGCTCCAGCTTCCGATGGTACAGTGCAACCCATGGTTGGGCTTATTCCAATAATGTCGTGAGCTTTGTGTCTGTAACTCTCAATCGTGCTGACAAGTCGTTGAATCCATTGTCGAAATCAGGATTCCATAGTCGTTCAGACACTACGGCGAGCCGTTGGCGCAGAGAGGGCAATTCCTGGTCCTCGGCCTGGTCCCACGAGCACATCTGCGCGCCCAGTACTGGGGCGGATGGCGGCAACTCGATGGGCGTCTTCCATGCTGAGTCCACCCAGTCGAACCGCCGGTGATTCCATTGGTGAATCACCTTCAGGTCCGGGTGGTGCCAACCGCTAACCACGTAGAGAGGGGTGGCAGAGCAATTGATCACGGAATAGCCATCGTCCGCCATCCAGTGCGGCGGATACCGGATCTTGTACCACCTGCACAACTGGATACAGCGCTGGAGCGTCGCGATGGAATGTGGTTTGCGCGCAACATCCACCATTAAGCCGCGATATGCCGTGGAGGGCTCATCCTTGACAACACATCTATTCAGGGTCGCCGTCGGGTCTTTCGCCTCAAGCGACTGAAGCAATGTCACCGTTCCGTATGCCACAGCGGCATAACTCCCGCCGCGCACCCGTACCGTGTCGTTGACTTCCAGAAGGTATGACTGATCCTCCTTCAAACCCTTGCCCGAGCCGTCTTTCCGCGCAGGAGTAATCTCCAGCCACACGTCACCGGGCCGAGAACTCCCCCCTTCCTCGACAGCCAGTTTCTTGCCGGTCAACAGCAAGATTTCTTCCACGACGACTTCTGCAAGAGGGCGAAGCTCAGGTGTGGCTGCCACGATCCGGGATCCAAGCTCCATACTTCCGTGTCCAGGCGTGATCGATTTGGGCATCGGGACAAAACAGGATTCCCCGGCATGGACATCGGTCCCAAGGGAGCACATTACTGCAGTCACCACAACGATTGATCTGACGGTCATAGTATTATCCTTCTACTCGCATAACGTTTGATCGGTGAGAGGGATGCACATGAGCGTTGCCACCACCGTCTTGGTTCGGCATTGGGATTCTATTTACTATCCAAACTTGATTCGGTAAATTAGCAGACCAATTCCAAATATGAGTACCCCGGCAAGAATATATGCCGACAATATCGGATTGAAAATTGCTATGAATGCAGCGAAAAGCACGGCAAAGACCGAGAAAATGGAAAAGATGTAATTCGAATTCATAATCAGTTTAAGCCGTTTGACACCGTCCGCCACACTGCCGGAGATTCGTCGTAATTCTTTGAATATCAGCACTCACGGCCCTATTTCACTCCCGAAGTCACGATTTGCAATCATATTCTCAGCCGACGTCGAGCCCTGCCGCCGGGCGATTGGGAGCGTGGTTGGTTGGAATGTAAGCGCTCAATGGGTGGGCGTTGGAAGGTGCTGGCCGGGGTTGCATAGATAGC
>JBAXCM010000528.1:0-3337 GCA_037141475.1 Verrucomicrobiota bacterium
GGCTGGGCGGTTCATGGCCGGTTCGCTGATGGGGCGGTCAAATCCTACGTTCTGGCCGAGCAGGGTGAGATTGAGTTTGTCGGCGTGGTTTTTAAAAAACTCACCAACCGAGATCGAGGCAACCGTCTTGACACGCTGTGGGGGCATGGCCAAGACTCAAGCACATTCTGGACCACCCGGCACGCAAAAATTCCGGCCCTGCGCGTTGAAAGACGCTGGCATTGTCACCAGTATCGCGTCGCACCCCTTGCCTACCCGCCACACCATGCCAACCCCTACCACTGCCATCGCTTCGTCCCGCCGAGCCGCGTCTTTGATTCCTGCTTCTTCCTTGGTAGCCGCCGCATTGTGGCTCGGCAGCTCGCAGGTGGAGGCTGCCAAGACACCAGCAGCCGCGCTTGACCTAACGAAGGAAGCGCCAGCCGACACGAAAAGCAGCTACAACCTCGGGCCGACCGGGGCCCTGGGTTGGATGCAGGTGGAGGCCGGGATGACTGAGAAGAGCCGGCAAATTCTCATCACGGAAGTGGAAAATGGATCGCCTGCGGCCGGCAAATTGGAAATGGGTGATGTGATTCTCGGTGTGTTTGGCAAGCCGTTCGATGACGATGCACGCAAGTGTTTCGGACGGGCGATCGGCCAAGCGGAAACCGAAGCCGCGGGTGGCGTGCTTCCTCTCACGGTGTGGCGCAAGGGCCGCAGCCAGAGCGTCGAACTCAAGCTCCAGGTGATGGGCAGTTATAGCGAGACCTCGCCCTACAACTGCCCAAAGGCGAAGAAGATTCTCGAGCAGGGGCTGGCCGTGCTGGCCAAAAACCCCGCCAAGGACGACGGCCTCCACACCAATGAATTGGCAATGCTAGCCGCAGGCCGGTCTGCCGATCTCGCCTGGGTCACACAGAGCGCCCACAAGGTGGCCGCCGACACCCCGGACGTCGAAACTTTGTGGAAAAATTCCAGCAAGGGCGGCATGGCCACTTGGCATCACGGGTATAACAACTTGTTTTTGTGTGAGTATTTTCTGGCTACCGGCGACAAGTCGGTGCTACCGGCCATCCATGCCTATACCACCACGATTGCCCGCGGTCAGGGATGGTTCGGCACATGGGGCCACGGTTATGTTCCACCCGGCCCTAACGGCGAACTCCACGGCCCGGTCCCGCCATACGGCCCCGTCAACGCCACCGGCCTGCCTTGCTTCATCTCCATGGTGCTGGCCGAAAAATGCGGCATCGAGGAGCCCGAACTCAAACCTGCCATCACCCGCTCCAGCAAGTTCTTTGGCTACTACGTCGGCAAGGGGTTCATTCCCTATGGCGAACACCGACCCGGCGTAGGTCACGACGACAATGGCAAAACCAGCATGGCCGCCATCGCCTTCGCCCTCCAAGGAAAACCCGCAGAAACCCGCTTCTTTACCAAAATGGTCACCGCCTCCTACGAATCCCGCGAATGGGGCCACACCGGCAATGGCTTCAGTTACCTCTGGGGGCCGGTCGCTGCCAATTGCGGCGGCCCCCAGGCAATGGCCGCTTTCATGAAGGAATTGCGCTGGTACTACGACCTCGCTCGGCGCTGGGACGGCTCGTTCGTCAATGTCGGCACCGGTGGCAGCGTCGCCTCCAGTTATCATGGTATCCTCGGTGCCACCGGATCCTATCTGCTCGGATATGCCGTGCCCCTCAAAAAAATCCAGATCACCGGCCGCGACGCCCATTCGAAGAATTTCCTCAGTCCGGCCGATGTTGCCGAGGCGATCGCCGCCGAGCGCTGGTTAGGTGAAAACGCCCACGCCAAACGCAGTATCCAGCAATTGCTGGACGGCCTCGGCTCATGGTCGCCGCTGTACCGCGCCCGCTGCGGCGAGGAGCTGGGCAAACGCAAGGATGACGTCCTGCCTCAATTATTAGCCCTAACGAAAAGCAAGTCCTCTAACGCCCGCCTCGGCGCCGTCGGGGCCATCGGCCAACTCAAGACCCGCGCCGTGCCTGCTCTGGACACTCTCGCCGCTTTGCTCAACGATGACGACCGCTGGCTGCGCGTGCAGACGGCTGAAGCGCTGCGTAACATCGGCGCCGATGCCAAGCCCATCACTCGCCAGATGCTAACGGCCGCCACCGTCAAGGACGACACCGATCAGATGCAATTCGGCGTCGGGGCGCTGGCCTATGCCTTGTTCTATCCGGGTGGCGCGTACGGCCCCAGCGGTCTGCTCTCCAAGTCGATTGCCGGGGTGCCCAAGGACCAGCTCTATCCGGCCATTCGTTCTGTGGCCACTAATCCTGACTCCGCTGCCCGTGGTTGCCTGCGTTCGACCTACGGTCTGCTCACTCTTGAAGACGTCGAGGCGCTGGCACCCACCATCATGGCCAGCATCCGTGAAATGCCACCGGCCAACACCATGTTTTCCAAGGGCGTGCGTCTCGCCGGTATTCAGGCGCTGGCTCGCTTGCAGTTGGAGGAGGGCATTCCGCTGTCCCTGATGTTGATGAACCTCAAGGACTGGGGCAAAGGATATATCATCGAAACCTCCATCGATGTCCTTAAAAAATATCGCGGCACCGCTAAATCTATCCTCCCAGACCTCAAAAAGTTGGAAACTGAAATCCGCAATACCAAAAAAGAGCACGACAAACTCGTCGAACTCATCACCCTCATCGAAAGCGACACCAATCCGCCCAAGCTGATCCGCCTGCAAGGGGCTCGTTAGGTGGCCGTGGCACTCCGAACCGCCAACCGGTTCTCGCCCACTTCTCGTTGAAATCGGTCTAGTTTTGCTCCGGCAAAAACTCCTGTTTTGAACAAGTGCGGACAGCCCGAAACATTTTTCTTGCCGAGTTGCGTTTATTCTCCTACCAATTGGTTCACATTCAACCATGCGACTCTCAAAAAAAGCCGAATACGCCCTGCGGGCCTTGATCCATCTGGGAATTGCCACGGAGTTGGGTCGCCCGTCAGTGGGAGGGGCTGAGTTGGCGGAGGCCAACCGGTTGCCGCTCAAGTACGTGGAGCGGATCCTTCAGGAGTTGCGGGCGGCGGGGATTGTGGACACTCGTCGTGGCAAACTCGGTGGCTACACGCTGGCAGTGCCGCCGGCGTCGCTGCGGATTGGGGATCTGGTGCGACTGGTGGATGGCCGCTTGGCACCGATCGGATGCGCGAGCGAAAGTGCCTATCAGCGATGCACCTGCCCGGATGAGGCGCATTGCGGGCTGAGAATGCTCATGATTGACGTGCGCAATTCCATCGCCAAAATTCTGGACCGCTATAATTTGGCACAAGTGGTGGAAGTAACCCTGAGCAAGATGCGCCGCGATGGGGTATCACCGCCCTTTGC
>JBAXCM010000529.1:0-3335 GCA_037141475.1 Verrucomicrobiota bacterium
CCGCGACCCGCGTCAGGACGGTTTTCCAGGGTGAAATCGGCTGGGGAATTGGAATTGACCGCCCCCCGCCAAGGATCCAAGCTTTGCCTGCGGCAGCATCCCCACTCGGCATGATCAAATTCACCCCTGGCATTCTTGCCAATGACACATATCGCGGCCTCATTGGCAGGGTTTTGCGGGAGAATTTCCGCCTCTACGTGGCGCGCTATGTGCTGGCCTTTGTCCTGATGGCCTGCGCGGCGGCCGCCACCGGCGGATCCGCCTTCCTGATGAAAAATATCACCGAGACGATTTTCGGCACGCCCGAGACTCTCGGTCAAGCTGCGGCGATGGCCAGTCATTCCACCGCGTTCGGCCAGCACGGGTTGCGGGTCCTTGGTGAGACAGTCACCCACTTTCTCACCGGTTCGGCACCGGGGATGCTGCAAATTTTCAATGTGGCTGCAGCCATCCTGCTGGTATTTTTCATCAAGGGATCATGCCAATACGGATCGACCGTGATTCTATCAAAAATCGGCAACAACATTGTAGCCCGCCAGCAATCCCGGGTAAGCAACCATATTCTCAACCAGTCACTGACGTTCTTCGTGCACTTTCCCACCGGGGACCTAATCACCCGGGTAGCCCGCGCCGCCAGCGCCGCCCGCGACGTCATGAATTTACTTATGATGCGGGTGCAGGATGTCTTCACCGCCATCGCACTGCTCATCGCCATGTTCACGTTGGATTGGCGCCTGTCTTGCGGCGCCTTGTTCATCATGGGCCCGCTCATCCTGATGCTCAGCAGTATTATTAAGCGGATCCGGAAGATTGCCAATGCCGAGTTTACCAGTTCGGTGCGCGTCATCTCAACCATCCAAGAAGCCATCCTAGGTAACAAATTAATCAAATCCTATAACCTCGAACCTCATCTAAGCGGGCGCTTCGATGAGGCCATCGCCTCCGTCGAAAACCGATCTAATAAAATGGCGGTGGTCTCCGCCCGCACCACCCCATTGATGGAAACCATGGGCGGCGTCGCTATCGCCTGCATCGTCTTCTACGGTGGCTATCGTAACCTCGTCCACGGCCAAAATGCCAGTTCGTTGCTCGCCTTTCTCACCGCCTTGTTGCTCGCCTACGAGCCGATCAAGCGCATCGCCAAGATGAATGTGTCGCTGCAAAGCGCGCTGGTCGGCGTGCAGATGCTCTATGATGTGATCGACGCGGATTACGCGATTCCAGAATCTGCCGACGCCCAACCGCTGCGGGTTACCAACGGCGAAATATCCCTCAACCACCTGTCCTTCGCCTATCGGCCCGGCCAACTCGTTATCAACGATGTGACCCTCAATTGTCCCGGCGGCCACGTCACTGCCTTGGTAGGCCCGTCCGGCAGCGGCAAATCCACCATCCTCAATCTCATCGAACGCTTCTACGCGGCCGATAGCGGATCGATTGAAATCGACGGCCAGGACCTCCGCCGGGTCACCACCGCCTCGCTGCGCCGAGAAATATCACTGGTTAGCCAAGATACGTTTTTGTTTGCCGATACCCTGCGCAACAATATCCGGCTGGCCCGCCCATCAGCCACCGATGAAGAAATCGAACAAGCCGCCCGCGCCGCCTTCGCCCATGACTTCATCATGGAACAACCTAACGGATATGACACCCAGGTGGGCGAAAATGGCGGTAATCTATCCGGTGGCCAGCGCCAGCGCATATCGATCGCCCGCGCCTTTCTCAAAAATGCCCCGATCCTTCTGCTCGACGAGGCAACATCCGCGCTCGATAGCGAGAGTGAGCAAAAAGTCCAGCTGGCCTTCGACTGCCTCATGCAAGGCCGCACCACCATTGTCATCGCCCATCGGTTTTCCACCATCCGCAACGCCCGAAAAATCCAGGTGCTGCAAGACGGCCGCTTGGTCGCCAGCGGTTCCCATCAGGAACTCATCAGCGAACCAGGCAGTCTCTACGCGCACCTCTACCGCCTGCAATACCAAGAGGCGGATCGCGACGGGGCTTCTTGATCTTAGCGCGTCCAGCACGAACCTCACCGCAACGATTTCCTCTCTTGATTTTCAGGTCCTGACTCATTAGACTCCCATACCCCACACCATGAAAGCAGTTATTCTAGCAGGAGGCATGGGAACCAGGATTTCCGAGGAGACCCACCTCAAGCCCAAGCCGATGATAGAGATTGGGGGGAAGCCCATCCTTTGGCATATCATGAAACTCTATTCCACCCACGGAGTGAATGACTTTATCATCTGCTGCGGCTACAAGGGGTATTACATCAAGGAGTACTTCGCCAATTATTTCCTACACATGTCCGACGTGACGTTTAATATGGAAAATAATCACATGGAGGTCCACAATCATAAGGCCGAACCTTGGCGCGTCACCCTCGTCGATACCGGCGACGAAACACTAACCGGCGGCCGCCTCCGCCGCGTCGCCTCCTATATCCGGGACGAACCCGCGTTCTGCTTCACCTATGGCGACGGACTCGCCGACGTCGATATCTCCGCCCAAATCCGCTTCCATCACGCACACGGCAAATGGGCCACCGTCACTGCTGTGCAACCGCCCGGCCGCTATGGCGCCATCCAAGCCGAGGGTGCCCGCGTCACCGGCTTCACCGAAAAACCTCGCGGCGACGGCGGTCTGATCAACGGTGGCTTTTTCATCCTATCGCCAAATGTGCTGGATTTTATCGAAGGCGATCACACGTCATGGGAAAGCGCGCCCCTGGTGGAACTGGCCAAGTGCTCCCAACTCATGGCCTTCGAGCACCACAGGTTCTGGCAACCCATGGACACGCTGCGTGATAAAAACCTGCTAGAACAACTCTGGGATTCCGGCAATGCCCCTTGGAAACTATGGTAATCTCCGATCCCAAATTCTGGCACGGACGTTCCGTTTTTCTAACCGGCCACACCGGCTTCAAGGGTAGCTGGCTAGCACTGTGGCTGCACCGGCTCGGCGCCACCGTCCATGGTTACGCGTTAGATCCACCAACCCACCCTAGCTTGTTTGAGGTGGCCTCCATTCATTCGCTGCTCGCCAGTGATACCCGGGCGGATATCTCCGATGCGCCACGCCTCGCACAGACTGTCCAGGCCGCACGCCCCGAAATTATTTTCCACCTCGCCGCACAACCGCTGGTCCGCCTGAGCTATCAGAACCCGACCGCCACCTTCATGTCCAACATCATGGGCACAGTCAATTTACTAGAGGCGGCCCGCTCTTCCAACGACACCCGTGCCATCGTTGCCATCACCACTGACAAGGTCTATCAAAATAACGAGTGGGTCCATCCCTATCGGGAAAATGACCCGCTAGGCGGACACGAC
>JBAXCM010000530.1:0-3333 GCA_037141475.1 Verrucomicrobiota bacterium
CGTGAAGTCAACGGATTTTAAATCCGCAGCGTCTACCATTCCGCCACGGCGGCATCTCTTCCAAAGCGCCTCGCGACGCCACCGCCAGCGTAGCGGATTGCGCCCCGCCGTCCAGCCCAGCCTTGCTCCCAAGCACAAATTTTGCGAATATCGGCGAATTTACGCTCCATGGTGCCTGTCCCTGCTTTTTGGACCTACCACAATCTGCGCAGATACTCGGCGTCCACCGCCACGAGGGAGGCTTCAATGCGGTCCGGCATTTCTAATGCGAGGGATTCCGCCGGATGGGTGGTAGTCACCGCCAGGGCCTTCGTGCCAACCGGCGTCGCCGCTCGTATGCCAACTTGAGCATCCTCGATCACCACAGACGCGAACGGTGCCACCCCGAGCATTTTTGCCGCCTTGAGGAAAACCTCGGGGTCCGGCTTGCCGCGCGTCACGTATTCAGCCTAGGCGACATCCTGGAAAAATACAGCCAGGTTAGGGATCTCCAGCACGCATTTGACATTCGCCTTCGGTGTGGAGGTGCCGATGGCGGAGGCCATGCCGTTGTCTAACGCTGATAGGAGGTGGTTGCGGCGCTGGAGCCCAGAGGCTGGAAATGCTCGGGGTTTGGGAGTTCCGGCATCAACGCGCATTTCGCTTCGATGCGCGGCATGAAAAAATCATAGCCGTGATGACCGCTGAGGTGTTTGTCGGCGATCCATTCCTTCCATAAGTCCACTTCCTGCTGGGTGCGGCGGATGAGATCGGACTTTGGAGTGTCTGGATAGAGTGCCTTCAGCCAATCCTGACCGTAGCGGATGTGGCCGGCCTCGTCCGCCCAATCGTAATCGCAATCCTGCGAGCTGTAAGGATCGCCCATTTTCCAGAGTTCGTCCTTGAGCATGCATTTCCACTTTGGCCCACCCTGCTCTAGGCCGTGGACGACAAACATCATGGCCGCGAGACCGCGCCGGGCGCTTACGCCGATCCAGTGATCCGGTACCATGGGCACATCCACGCCGATTTCGAAGCCGTATGCTAACAGACGTCTCTCACCCATCATGGCGTGGCGCATCTCGTCGTAGGCCCAGCGTGCGGTTTCGCGGTAAAGCAGCCATGGCATATTCTCGTGGTGCCAGATCATTGCGGCGGGAAACTCGCAGGCCCAGAGTTCGTTGACGTGGTCAATGGCGACCCACACTTGCTGTTCCTGCGGAGTGCGCGGTGGCCGCGGCGGAACCTGGGTCACGGCGGGCAGCCAGCGAGGATCGCGGGCGGGCATCAACGGAATCGCGTAACGAGGGCGATCGGAATAGCCGGGCCTCACCAAAATCTCAGCAGCGCTATCGAGAGCGAAAACACCGCCAGCCCCTGCCAGCGCGTCGCGCAGCCAATCCATCCACGGTTCCGCCACCGCGCGATCCGTCGCGGGAATAGCGCTCCACCACGCAGCGAATTCATCGAGTTCTTCGCGTTGCTCGGTGGCCACCAAGCGCAGCACTCGGTGGCTTGGCGCGTCATCGAGCGGGTCGCTCTGCCGGAGATAGGTTTCCACCGCTTCGAGCACAGCGGGTTTCATCACCTGATAGATGCCGCCGAGAAATTCCACGTCTGATAAAGTGGACGGTAGCATCTCAAGAACGGCGATGAGCGCCTTGTCCACCTCCAGATCCACATCGATGCGCGGAAAGCGCAATTCCAACACGCGGCTACGGATGGCATCGGCGTGCTCGGCATCCAACCAAATGTGGCGGGCGAGCCATTTTTTTGCCTCCCAGTTGGCGGTGGCGCAGATACGTCCCGCCATGGACCGCATCATTTCGCGGATCGTTCGATAGAGTCGGCGCTGCAGGGCGCTGGCCTGCTCGACCTCCTGGAGGTTGGGGTGGACGATGATCATGGCGTCTGGGGCTGCAATAGCGAGATAGTTCGCTGGAGGAATCTGGTTCGTGCGGATCGATCTGCAAACCGCCAATCTCATAAAAACTCACCGCTGGCCGACACAGGGCTTCGCCATGATGCAGGGTTGCCATCAAAGGGACTCGCCGCTTTGAAATTTTGTTAGGTTCAAAAAAGTCACGGAATTTCCGATAGATTGTGTACCCGTGGGTTACCGGTGAGAGGGTCGGGATGGACGAGGACGAACGAGCGGGCGGTGGGGTCGAGCGGCCAGTAGGTGGAATTGAACGGGACCCACTCGGAGCCGACTTTGCGGACCATTTCGACTTCGATGCGGTGGTCTTGAGGAGCAGGGTGAGGCGGGCGCAGGACGACGGAAGCGCCGGGCTTGAGGTTGCTGCGGGTGCTGCCGAAGCGCACGGCGATCTCGTCGGCGGTGGCATTGAGCAGGAAGCGGTCTCCCGGGCCGATGTGGGCGCTGGCATCGGGGATGGGCAGGATGGAGCAGGTGCCGTCGGACTTGGGCAAAATGAGCAATAAAAAGCGAGCGCCGGGGGTCTCCGGCAGAGTGAACTGGGCGCTGGACTTGAAGGAACTGGAACTCGCCACGTAGTTGCCGGGTGCCAGCGCCTGCGGTTCGCCAAATTGGTTTTTGCGGGCCTCGAGGCGAGCCTTGGCTGGGTGGGCGGCTGGCTGGGCAGCCGGGGCGTCGGCGGGGGTGATGTCGAAGCTCACGGCGGAGGCGGGAAGGTCGAAGGCGAGGGTGCGAACGGGAGCAGCGGTGAGCGGCAGCAGGGTGAGAGCGGCGACGGCGGTGAGTTTTGCCAAAGTCGCTGCGGGAATCGCGAAGGCGGCGGGTTGGATAGTTGCGCCAGAGGTGGGCCGTGTCTTTCGCGCTGTCTTTTCGGTAGCAAGACCACGCGCCAAGCACAGAGCACGGGTGAGACGAGTGACGAGGAATCGGGACATTGGGGTTACGAACATGATGGGATCGGCGGGCGGGATCATTCTAGCGGGCTGTTGAGCCAGCGCAAGGAAACCAGCTCATAGCGCCGACCAAAGCGCACATTGGCCGGCTTTTTAGGAGGAGCCACATCTGCTGCCTCGCTCGGATCCATGTAGGACGGAACCCGCTGGACGACCGCCTCGCACCAAGCGCTGGCGGCCACCACTCCCTTGTCGGTAAGCGCTTCGCCATAGCCGCGGATGCGGAACGTATCGCCGCGGGCGACGATGGCCGGGCCAAGGGGGTCGAGGATATCCGCCTGCATCAGCCAGCCTGGGGAGCCGACCGCAGTGTTGAGGGAACTGGCCTTGGGGAAAGCCATGGTGGCACCATCCGGCGAACTCTTGCCCACCAACCCACCGGCAGCGGAGAGGTCGTTCAAGCCACTGGCATCAATGGCGCTCTGAAGCGGTCCGGAAAGCGCCAAGGCTGGATCGGTGGAC
>JBAXCM010000531.1:0-3331 GCA_037141475.1 Verrucomicrobiota bacterium
GCGCCGCCAGCCGGCTTTAGAGAACTCTTCTGCAGAATCCGCCACTCGACCTCCACCTCATCCGGTTCGCCGTTTTTCCAGTTCTTGCGCTCCGGGTGGTCAGGGTCGGCGGACACCAGCTCGCGCAATTTCACTTCCTTGTTGTTGTGGGTGGTGGTTTTGATTTCCTTCACCCAAATCGCCTTGCCAAACTCAAGCGGCGGCGGGACGGGCGGCGGCGGCGGCACAATGACTGCCTGCACTGCCGGCACGGGATTGCCAACTGCCGGCGGAAAGTAGGTGAAGGTCGGTGTGGCAACCTGCACCGCGCCGCCGTGAACTAACACCCCGCCGCCGTCGATAAGCCAGTTATAGAGCACAGCCGAAGGTTGGATGCTGTAACCGCAGCCAAAGTGCTCGCCGCCGAAATTCACCGCTGGATTGGTGAATTGATGTCCTTGGGTTGGTGGGATCGGGCCGGCAGGGATTGCCGTGAACGCGGCCCAGGTGCCATCCGGGTTTTTCTTGCTCTCCCACCGGATCACCACCTTGGGATGGGCTGCCACCGAGTTATCTTCGGTAATATTCGGCACTCCGTAGTGGTTGTAGTTGTATGTATAGGTAATGTCGGTGCTGTGGCAGTCGTCCAACTCGATCTCAAAGCCGTGAGCTTCTGACCCGGTGTCATTGACGGTATCGAAGTTGTTGACACTTCCGTAGGCGATGCTTGCACGGGCGGCATGGGACCAGATGGAGAAGGCGCAGATCGTCCCGAGGATGCACCACTTTGAGTTGATGAGGTTTTTCATGACGGATGGAATGCGATAGGATGTGACTCTTTGGTTATGTTTTCGACCGGGCAACGGAGGTCAGGAAGCCGCGTTGCATTTGGAATGAATGATTTCTGCACTCGAAAAGTATGCATTGCAAGGGGGAATCAGTCAGATGACAATAATGTGAATCAAGGTATGCCGTCCTGTCTTCCCGGATCCACTGCCACGCCGCCTCTCCGTCGCTGGCCACGTCCACCGAAAAGCCGTTTTCGTTTAACCCCTTGGTGAGGAATTCCAAACTGCGCGGGTCATCTTCGGCGACTAGAAGGTGCATAAGGCTGCCGCTAGGCTACACCCCATGGGCTCCAGGGCAATCCTAGAGTCCTCGTGTAGATGGACAGGTTCAAAAAATTTCCGGGAAAGAATCTAAGAATCCATCAGTTTTCGGGTTCACTCAGTCGAAGAATATGAAACATACCCTGATCGCGCTATTGAGTACCGTTCTGGTTGCAGCCGCAGCCGACAACAACATGAAGGCATTTCCGCCAGCCGATGACGGGATGACCCGCTTCGTCCTGCAACTGCCGCCAGCGCCCGACGAAGGGGCCCTCAAAGTCGAGTTGATCCTCGGAAAAACGGTCAAGACCGACGGCGTCAACCGCTCTTTCTTCGCAGGCAAAATCGAGGTTGTGTCGATTGAAGGCTGGGGGTTTGACCGCTATGTTCTCAAACAACTCGGCCCGATGGCAGGCACCCTGATGGCTGCGGTTCCGGCTCAACCTCCGGTGGATCGTTTCGTCACTCTTGGCGGCGATCCTTATCTTGTCCGCTACAATAGCCGCCTGCCGCTTGTGATTTACGTTCCCAAAGGCGTGGTGGCTCGCTATCGGATTTGGCACGCAGATCCTGAAGTGAAACCCGTTGCAGAGGGGTGAGCCCGGGGCTCGTTCATCACGTTAAGGCGGACCCGTGAGTGGGGTTGGGATTGATGTTCATGCCATCACGGCGATATCATTCGAGTTGTTGGAGGAGGAGTTTGAGGATTTTGCGTGCGGAATCCGGGATGACGGTGCCTGGGCCGAAGATGGCGGCGGCGCCATTTTGATAGAGGAAGTCATAGTCCTGGGCGGGGATGACGCCGCCGCAGACGACCATGATATCTTCGCGGCCGAGTTGTTTGAGTGCGGCGACGAGTTGTGGCAGCAGGGTTTTATGGCCGGCGGCCAGTGAACTCATGGCAACGACGTGAACATCGTTTTCCACGGCCTGCTTGGCGGTTTCCTCGGGCGTCTGGAACAACGGGCCGATGTCCACATCAAAGCCCATATCTGCATAGGCGGTGGAGACCACCTTGGCACCACGGTCATGGCCGTCCTGGCCCATTTTGGCGACCATCAGGCGAGGGCGGCGGCCTTCGAGTGTCTCGAATTGTTTGATGAGATCGGGGATGTCTGACATATCTCCTTGGTTGTTGAATTCCTTGCCATACACGCCTGAAATGGTCCGGATGACCGCTTTGTAACGGCCGAAATGTTTTTCCATGGCGTCGGAGATTTCACCGAGTGAGGCACGTGCCTGGGCAGCCTCGATGGCCAACGCGAGCAAGTTGCCAGGGCCACCGCCGGCGCATTCGCCAAGAGCGGCTAGAGTGTCTTGGCAGCGCGTTTCGTCGCGTTCGGCGCGGAGTTTGTGGAGGCGCTCGATTTGTGAGAGGCGGACGGCGGTATTGTCCACATCGAGGATATCGATGGGGGCTTCTTGGGCGAGGCGGTACTTGTTGACGCCGACGATGGTTTCCTCGCCGGAGTCGATGCGGGCCTGTCGGCGGGCGGAGGCTTCCTCGATGCGCATTTTGGGGATACCGGCTTCGACGGCCTTGGACATGCCGCCGAGTTGTTGGGCTTCCATGATGTGAGCCCATGCCTTGTGGATCAGCGCGTCAGTGAGGGCTTCGAGATAATAGGATCCGCCCCAAGGGTCGATGACCCGGCAGATGGATGTTTCATCTTGGAGGAAGATCTGGGTGTTGCGGGCGATGCGTGCGGAAAAATCCGTGGGCAGGGCGATGGCTTCGTCGAGGGCGTTGGTGTGGAGGGATTGGGTGTGGCCGAGGGTGGCGGCCATGGCCTCGATGCAGGTGCGTGAGATGTTGTTGAAGGGGTCCTGTTCGGTTAGGCTCCAACCGGACGTCTGTGAGTGGGTGCGCAGGGCGAGGGATTTGGGGTTTTTCGGGTTGAAGGTATTGACGATTTTGGCCCACAGCACCCGGGCTGCGCGCATTTTAGCCACCTCCATGAAGTGGTTTTTTCCTTGGGCCCAGAAGAACGACAGGCGTGGGGCGAAGGCGTCGATATCGATGCCCGCAGCGATGCCGGTGCGGAGGTATTCCCAGCCGTCGGCGAGGGTGTAGGCCATTTCGAGGTCGGCGGTGGCGCCAGCTTCCTGCATGTGATAGCCTGAGATGGAAATCGAGTTAAACTTGGGCATTTTCTGCGAGGTGAACTCGAAGATGTCAGCGATGATTTTCATCGACGGGCCTGGCGGATAGATATAGGTGTTGCGCACCATGTATTCCTTGA
>JBAXCM010000532.1:0-3331 GCA_037141475.1 Verrucomicrobiota bacterium
GTGCCGAGCCGCAAGAGCAAGAGATTCGACGTGCTGGAACGGGCACAGTTACCTGCATGGTTCGCCGCCGTGCGCGGCCTGAGCAATCCAGTAATCAGCGCTTACCTGCAAGGGCTGTTGCTGACCGGCACCCGCCGTGAAGAGCTTGCCGGCCTGCGCTGGGTGGACGTCGAGTTCCAGTGGGGCAGCATCTGGGTGAAAGACAAGGTCGCCGAGGAAGGCCGGAAAATCCCGCTGACACCCTACCTTGCCGGCTTGCTGGCGAATCTTCCGCGCCGCAATCAATGGGTATTCTCAAGCCCTGCCGCTGCCACTGGCAGGCTTGCAGAGCCGCGCATCACCCACAATCGCGCCCTATCCGTTGCCGGGCTATCGCATGTCACGCTGCACGGCCTGCGCCGCACCTTCGCCAGTCTTGCCGAATGGGTAGAAATGCCGCGCGGCATCGTGGCGCAAATCATGGGCCATGCGCCGAATGCGACCGCCGAAAAGCACTACATCAATCGCCCGCTTGAACTGCTGGCCGTCTGGCACGGGAAATACGAGGCGTGGATTCTGGAACAGGCCGGAATCGAGTTCGAGCAGGCCCAGTCAAAATTGAAGGTGGTCACCTCTCATAGCAAAAAGGCTATACTATGAACCCATGGACAGTCAGGACACACCCGCTGGCGGAAATCGAACTGAAAGCCTTGCCCGCAGACATGCGCGCTCGCTTCCTGCATATTGCCGAGTTGCTCGAAACCTTCGGCCCGCAAAAGGTGGGCATGCCCCATATCCGGCCGCTGGAAGGCAAGCTGTGGGAAATGCGCATGCAGGGCAGGGATGGTATCGCCCGCGCCGTGTATGCCGCCGTTCATGGTCGCACGTTGCTGGTGCTGCATGTCTTTACCAAGAAGACGCAGACCACCCCGCGCGCCGCTATTGAAACCGCCCGCAAACGATTGGAGGCCGTGAAATGAAGACCCTGAAAACCCTCAAGCGCGAACTGCTGGCCGATACCGAAACCCGCGCCGCCTATGACGCCCTGGCCGACGAGTACGCCATCGCCCGCGAACTGATTGCCGCCCGTGCCCGCGCCGGTCTGTCGCAAAGCGAAGTCGCGCAGCGCATGGGCACGACGCAGAGCGTGGTGGCGCGGCTGGAAAGTGGCAAGCGCCCACCCTCCATGCGCACCGTGGAACGCTTTGCCCAAGCCGTGGGCGGGCATGCCGTCCTGCGAATCGAGCCGCAAGCCGCCTGAACAAGCAAGCACCGGACGACCGCGACGACGAGGGAGCGCGGGCATCATGCCTTACCAGACAATAACGCCAATGCTTGCACAGTGGTTCGGCAAACCTCTCGCCAAGCTACCGCGCGAACTACGTGCCATCGCAATGTTCCATATTCCTGGGTGGGCCGTACTTTCCGCTGACGAGCGACGAAACAGGGCAAAGGAAATCGACCGGCAACAGGCGACAAAATTCCGTATCAAGCATGAAAAGCTTGGCCGCGCACAAGGGCAGGCACGGAAGGACCTGCAGCAACAGCGCGATCAAATTATCAACTGGTATGACGCAACGCTAAACGCTAATTTTTATTGGAAACTGTCGGACGTTGCACCCGTTGATGCAGCCACGATCTTGTGCGGTCAGAATCCACTTGACCCGAAGGCAAATCCAGACACCACAACAACTGGTGACGGAGAAACAACGCCCGAGGATTACCGACGTTTGCTCGCCTTTTTCCAGTCGGTGGCGGCGACGGACAAACAATCTCGCACGCTTGTGCAGTGGCGTTCCATCGCTCGTGAGAATGGGCTGAAATATCATTCCTGGATTGACGAGTATGCACTTGCGATGCCCAACGATAACGCTAGCAGCGCAGCACCTGCTTCCCCAGAACTCGGCGAAGAGGGGGTAGCAAGCAAGCGCCCCCTGCAACAACAGCTATTTCAAGAACAGGAAATCGTGCGGGTACTTCGTGCCGCTGGGTACGATCCGCAGGCACTCCCGAACCGCGCGGCAGGCAAACCGGGCGCGAAAGCTGATGCTCGGGGACGACTCAAGTTTACTAAGTCGGTGTTCGACAAAGCATGGGAACGGCTGCGGGACTCCAAAGAGATCAAGGACGCCACTTAACCATCCTGCCCTCTGCTTAGCCTCGCTATCCTCCCCCGAATTGGGGGAAGGGAATACTTGCGGGGGAGGATAGTTGGAGCGATGAAATGCATTCCGTACCGCGAAAGCGGGTTTATTCAGGATGCACAAGATGCCCCAAGATACTCTCACTGCCCTGGCCGAAGTCGCTGCTGGCCGCGACTTTATTCAAACCAGCGAATTTGCCAAAGCCACGAGTCATGCCAGCCAGACGGTCCGGAAAAACTATTGCTTGACGGGTGAATGCTTCGGCATCCGGCCGACCAAGTGCGGCAACCGATTGTTGTGGCCTGTTGCCCAGACCGCTGCCCTCCTCAAAGGAGGGCGCTGAAATGATCCCCAGAATATCTAACCCCAAAGGCTATACCGCCGAACAGTACGGCGCCGATCTCGCTCTCGTCCTGCCTGCCGCGCTTGACGATCTTCGCCGATGCGGCTTTTTTACTATCTGCGCCCACTGCGGTGGACCCCAAATAGGCGATGGCACTGAAGTTCATTTCGACTCCGAGCCCGGCGAATTCAAAGTGGCCTGGATAGTGTCCGTTTGCGATACATGCGTGAGTAAACCTAGATTGCCGCCAGGGGAATGGCCTTACGTCGATGAGACGAATCACCTGCACTATTACGAACCCGATTGGGCACATTCGGTTTACCTGCTCAAACTGGGTCCTGTAACTAGCGGCAGGTATGGCCCCTGCCTGATCATCGGCGGGTGGTAAGGCCATGACCGCCAACAACACACAGCCCCCGACCCTCCGCACCGACCTCGTCGCCTTCTTCAACGAAGTCCTGCCCCCGCCCGCCGACGGTCAAGTGTTCGTCGCAGGCGCCCTCCCCAAGCCCAATGGCGCCGGCCACAAGTCGCCCATGCGTCACGCCTACGCCGCAACGCACGAGCAACTGACCGATCACGTGCTAGAGCCAGAAAGCGAAACCAAGGAAAACTATTTTGCCCTTGCCCGTTTCAGTCCGCACAAGACCGCGACAGGCAATCCCGGTAGGCAGGGTGCTCATGCGAAGAGCGCAAAATCGTTCTGGCTCGATCTCGACTGTGGCGAGGACAAGGCCGCCAAGGGCGAAGGCTACCTGACACAACAGGCTGCACTCGCCGCCCTTGCGGAATTCGCTAACGCCTGCAAGCTACCGTCAATGACCGCTAACGCTCTTGCTGCCGATTGCACAACGAGCCGGCCAGC
>JBAXCM010000533.1:0-3327 GCA_037141475.1 Verrucomicrobiota bacterium
GCAGGCACCGCGCCATAGTTATGGCATGCTTCACTGCCGCCGCCGCCATCCGCATCAACGAACATTTCGCAGATTGTCCCGGTATCCTGCCGGAAGTTCACCATCGGCGTCCATCGGCGGCGCATTTCGCTGATCACTTCCTGGTCCATCTCCGGCGTGTTCATCCGGGTTAACTCTTGAAACAGCCAGTAACAAACCACCGGCATGTTGATGCCGGCCTTGGCGGTGATCATGCTCTGGGAATCGGGATTGCTACCGCAGTGAAAGCCGCCGGGATTCTTTTGGTTGGCGAGCAACCAGGCGCGGGTGGAGGCCTTCCTGTCCTCCGGCACCAGGCCCCGGTCCAAGGCCATCAGTTGCGCATGAACGGTGGGGGCGAGCAGGCTGCCATTGAGGTAGGCGGAGTTATAGGCTTTCTCGGTGGCATTCCAGAGCTGCAGGTTGAAAGCGGTGTAAAGTGATTCGGCCGCCAGCGCGTAGGCATCGGCCCGGCTGGTTTCTGATAGAGCCTGGCCGAGATATGCCGAATCGCGCAGTGCCTGATAGAAAAACGCGTTGATGTTCGCGCCTTCGCAGGTGATGTAGGCCAGGGGGTTGTCGAACGAGGTGTATTCGCGTGCCAACAGCAAGCCGCGTGCCGTGCGGCGATCCAGCAACCATTGCATCTGCGCCAGCAGGGTGGGCCACATCTCACGCACGAAGGCAGCGTCGCCGGTGGCGTCGTAATACAGCTTCAGCGCCTCAACCCACTGGCATGAGTAGTCCTCAATGACGTAATGGCAGTCTTCCGGTCCGCGATCGGTCGGAAAGGTCGCCAGAATCCGGCCGTCGGCGAGTTGTGAGAGCGCGGCGTGGCGCAGAATGTTCTTCAGCAGCCGGGGATCGGAAAAGACCTTGCTGCCATCCGCCCCAGGTCCGGCGTGAGCGACCCGGGTGGTGATGAAATTGGGTTGTGCGGGATCCTGCAGCCACTCGTTGCGCTCACGAGCGTCGGACCCATAGGCGTCGTCACTAACCGTCTCGATGGTGTTGACGGCCATCTCCCACAAGCGCGTCAGCGTCTCGTCGCTGCACTTGAAACTCCCGGCGCGCTCGAACGGATAGCGGCGGTCGATCATCTTGAAGCCGAGGATTTTCACGCGGCCTGATGTGCAGGAGACGGTGACGTAGCGGGCGCACCATTGGTCGGCGGCGATGAAACCCTGCCTCCCGGCGCGGGCGGTGTAGGTGGTTCCCACGCCATAGGTCTCCGCTGGCTGGCCATTGACATAACGCAGGGCGTACTGCAACTGTAGCACGCTGCCTGCATCGGCGTCGATTTCAACTGACGCGTAGGCCATCGCCATGCGCCCCAGATCGAGGACGAAGGATGGGTTGCTTGGCGTGCTCAACTCGATGGGTAGAATGCTGGCGAGCGCGGCACCGCCGGGCAGTCTCCTGATAGACGTAAGATCTGTCTCGACTGGCAGCGGGATGGCGCGCGGCTGCATGGCTCCCCAGGTGTTGCCATCTATGGTAGCCGCAAGTGGCCAGGACGCATCATTGAAGCCGGGCGCGGTCCAGGCGCCGGGGTTCATGCGTCCGTCGATCACATCGGGGATCGAACTCCACGCCTCGGGCGATGGGCGGTACTCAGTCGCGCTACTGCAGCGCCACGAGGGGTCGGTGTGCAGGATCTCCCGGCCATCTCCGGCCAGCACGGCCGTTAGACCAGGCGTGTGCTGCATGATCCGTCCGTTGATAGCCCCGGCATAGTGGTGCACCAGAAGCACCAGCGTGTTGCTGCCGGAGTGAAGGTAGGTCTTGATGTCGATGCTGTCGTACTCCGGGCGCTTTGGGTTGAAACGGCACGGCCCGCGCAAGACCTGCATGCCGTTCACCCACAGCAGGTAGCGAGAATCGGCGAAAAGGTGCAGCATGGCTGTCGCTGTCGGCACATTGGCCAGCTCGAAGTTCTTGCGAAAGGAGACGTAGGCCTGGGTGCCTGCCGGTGCCGACGGCGACCAGATCATCGCGCCGGCGAGGGTGATGCCGGTGGCGTCGATGTCTTTGAAATTGATCGTCACGGTGTAGTCCTTGGTGCTTGAGTCCGCTGCGGTGACGATGTAATGCACCGGTCCGGTGAAGTCGTGAGAAGACCCTGATGCGGGTGTGGCGGATGCCCCGTTGTGCGTATAGGTGGGTGCAAGATTCGTCACGTCCGTCCCAGACGGCAAGGACCAGACAATGTTGGTTCCGCTAATGACGGCGGCGTTGCCCGGGAGTCCGAAGTTTTGAATGTCCGCCACGGATCCAGTTGTAACCGCGGTCAGTGAAAGGTTCTTGACGCTGGACGTGGCAGCACCGTCGGCGCCAAATCCCACGTATTTGATGCCGGTTGGGTTGGCGCTGTAAGTGCAAGCCGTCGAGCTAACACCGCCTATGGTGGCGGATGTCTTCCAGTTGGCACACGTGGTGTCCAATGTGATGGTCACCATGGCGGTCCCCTTGGCAATGCTGCCACAGGTTGTCGGGTTGGCAGTTCCCGCGCCGCCAAAGAAAAAGTCGGGAGAGCTACTGCCATTCCCGCGCACCCCAGCCCAGGCATACTTGTTGCCTTGAGTGTGCCATTGCCCCGCGTTGGTTGTGTCGGAGAATCCCAAGGCCGTCCACGTGTCACCGCTTGTTGTGGTGCTCAAGGTAGCGGTCAAGGTGTAAATGTAACCCGTCTGGATTGTGATGGGCAGGAATGCCGCCTTTGAAGAAACAAAGCTGGCGCCGCCCGTTGTTTCGGTGATGCCTGCGGTAGTCCATGTGGCCCCGGCGGTTCCGCCCGCGTATGCGGTCGCCGTGTCCGCCGGGGTGCCATTCAGTGCGCCGCCGCTGCCGACTAACGAGTCGGCATAGATGGTGGTTCCGCAAGCCCCGCCTCCGAGCCCCATGTCTGTCATCACTGCCGCAACCACCACCCAGGCAAGCATGTGGTGATTGATGGAATTTCTCGCATGAATGAAGATTCGCAGAAATATTTTCATTTGGTACGGATCGTCAAAATTTCTCGGGGCCGTTCACTTTTCCGTTATTCTGATAAAAGCCCGAGGGGCTGGCTAAAGGGATGAGAGATGGGAGGTGCGATGCCGGTTGGGAAGGAGATTCTTTCTGGCGGGGCGTTTTTCCCAAGGCTCGCGTTCGTTGCATGCCTCTGGCGGCGACGAGGCGCAGGCGCCTTGGGTGACCATGCCTTTGGCAAATCCGCAGGCCAGTGCTGGTTCTACGGCTTCGTCACCGCGAGACGGCCGAAGAGCGTTGTGTTCGATCCTCTCGGCACGGTGACGATCACTTCATCGA
>JBAXCM010000534.1:0-3302 GCA_037141475.1 Verrucomicrobiota bacterium
GCCACGGTGGATGATTTCGTGCGCCAGGGAACCATCTGCGAAGGCTGCCAGATGCCGCTGCCGATGCTCGACCTCTACTCCCACCGCGCCGATCTGATCGTTTCCCGCTATGCGCACACCCTGCAGGGGCAGAACGCGTTTCTCGACCGCGCCTTCGAACTGGTGCGCAGCCAGCCGGAAGCGTTTGTCAGGCACTACGCGGCATCGCTTTAAAGCGGCGGCAGACATACTCTCTGGTGATTCAAGCTGTGCAACCTTCATCACGAATACGGCGGCCATATGACCACTACATCACCCGCAATCGCTGTTGTCATACCCAGCTACAAGGTCCGCAATCATGTGCTCGGCGTCATCGGCCGGATCGGCCCGGAAGTCTGCCGCATCTACGTTGTCGATGACGGCTGCCCCGACGGTTCGGGCAGTTTTGTCGAAAGCACGTGCCGCGACCAGCGCGTCACGGTCATCCGCAATCCGGTCAATCTCGGTGTCGGCGGTGCGGTAATGGCGGGCTACAAGGCGGCAATGGCCGACGGCATGGACATTATCGTCAAGATAGACGGCGATGGTCAGATGGACCCCGCGCTGATCCCGGATTTTGTGGCGCCCATCGTCGCCGGCAAGGCCGACTACACCAAGGGAAACCGTTTTTTCGATCTGGAGAAAGTTCGTGCAATGCCGGTGGCGCGCCTGCTCGGCAATGCCGCGCTGTCGTTCATGAGCAAGCTTTCCTCCGGCTACTGGGATTTGTTCGACCCGACGAACGGATACACGGCGATCCATCGTGACGTTGCCCGACACCTTCCCTTCACGAAAATAAGTTGCCGCTACTTTTTCGAAACCGACATGCTGTTCCGGCTCAACATCCTGCGCGCCGTCATCGTCGATATTCCGATGGAGGCCAAATACGGCGATGAGGTCAGCAATTTGAAAATCTCACGCATCATCGGGGAGTTCTGCTTCAAGCACGCGCGAAATTTCGGCAAGAGGATTTTTTACAATTACTACCTGAGGGACATGTCCATTGCGTCAATCGAGCTGCCTCTGGGTCTGGCCCTGTTTTTGTTCGGCGGTGTATTCGGCTGGTATCAATGGCTGCACTCGATTCGATTCGGCGTTCCCTCCTCGGCGGGAACGGTGATGCTTTCGGCGTTGCCCGTTATCATCGGGCTGCAACTGATACTGGCTTTTCTCGGTCATGACATGAACTCGGTTCCGAAAAGGCCATTCCATCGTCTTAGACGCAATTTGAAATCGGCGACAACTACGCAATGAATACCTATCTGGCGGCACTGTGTTGTGTTTTGAGTTTGGCCATCGGACAGGTCTTGTTCAAATTGAGCGCCATCGCACTGAGCGAGAGCGGGTCTTTCTTCGCCCCTAAAACCGCCGCCACACTCTTCGCCGCGATGTGTCTGTATGGCGTCACGTCGATCGCCTGGGTGTGGGTGTTGCAGAAAATCGAGCTCGGCCGCATCTACCCCCTGATGGCTCTGGCGTTTGTCATGGTGCCGATCGGAAGCCATCTTGTCTTCGGCGAGAAATTCGCGCCGGCCTATTTTGTCGGGGTGGCGCTGATTGTCGCCGGCATCATCGTTGCCGCGAAAGCGTAATACGCCGGCTCATGAAACGCGGAACCCTGAAACAGGCACTGACCGCGTCCCTGCGCAATACCGATGCCTGTTTGGCCGGCGCGGTTGTGGTCATAGCGCTTTTCCTGGTGGCGCGAAGCATGGGCTTGTATCCCTGCGTATCCGACGAATCTGCCTATAGCCTCTATGCGCGACTGGCGCCGTTTCGCGACTCTGTGCTGCCGAATTATCTGTATTTCTGGATCTACCGCACGACGAACCTCTGCGGAGATGGATTCCTCGGTTGCGCGCGTTTATTGAATGTCGTCTTTTTCGTATCCGCCGCGCCGTTCATTTACCTTCTCGGCAAAAGAGTTACCGGTGATAGAACGGCTCTGCTGGTGGCCGTTGTTTCGCTACTCGGCCCGATCAATACGTTCACGGCCTACTTCATGCCGGAATCGCTTTATTTCCTCGCCTTCTGGGTGTTCAGCTATTTTGCGCTGGGCACAACCAATGAACACCGGATTTTGCGCTGGCTTGGCCTGGGCGTGCTGTTTGGCGTTGCCGCCCTCGTCAAACCCCACGCGCTGTTCCTGTTGCCGGCTCTTGCCGTTTATCTGTTTATCGTTCAACGGCACTGCGTAGCAGGCAGGCCTGGCGCGGCGCGGCCGGTCAATTATGCGGCCTTCTTTGTGTCGGCCATGGCCACCAAGCTGCTGATCGGCTTTGTGCTCGCCGGCAGCGCCGGCCTCACCCTGTTCGGCACCTATTACAAGGCCTATGCACCCGGGTCCGCGGCGGCACCGACCCACTACCTGGCACTGGCGGGATTGGCATTCGACAATCTCCAGGGCCACGTGCTGGCCCTGGCCCTGCTGTTCCCGGTGGCCGTTGCCCAGCTCATTCTGGCCGCACAATATTTTCTGCGGCGCCCTGCGGATCGCGGCCACGCCGCGATCGACACTATGGCGCTGTATGCCGCGCTGGTCCTGGCGGGCCTGCTGGTGGTTACCGCGCTATTTACCGCTTCCGCCGCGGCCTCCTCGGCCTATGAAAGCAATGCCCGGCTGCACATGCGCTATTACGATTTCGCGCTGCCCTTGCTGTTGCTGCTCGCCGCCTCGCAAGTATCCCTCGACTCGATCGGCAGCAGCCTGCGCTCACGGGCACTTGTCGGCGTGCCCCTCGGCGCGGCGATCGTGTATGCGGGCTCCACGCAGCTGGCGCCCTTTACGCCCAACCTGATCGACAGCCCGGAACTGCGCGGCTTCGCCGGTGACGCCCGGGTCTTTTTTGTCCTCGGAGGCCTGTCCTGCCTGTGCCTCGCCCTATGGGTCTATGCGGCGCGGGCCGGGGCCCGGGCCTTCGTCTATCTGTTCATGCCGCTGGCGGTGGTCGTCTCCGCCTACCAGGCCAATGTCGAACTCCGCTTGAACCAGTTTGCCGACGCCTACAACCGGGCCGGAGTATTCACCCGGCATTACCTGGCGAAAGACGAGTCGGCCAAACTGGTCATGGCCGGCACTGACACCGCGCGGCTGATGCTTGCATTGCTTTCCCTAGACAGCCCGATGGCCTCGTACCAGACGCTGGCGCAAGGTGCGGCCTACGATGTGTCCAAATTCCCGATCGGCAAGGAATGGCTGTTGCTCATCGGCGAACATGCGCTGCCGGAAAACACGTATTACCAAATTCCCATGGATGGTTTCACCCTCGTTCGCGTGGCGGCGG
>JBAXCM010000535.1:0-3289 GCA_037141475.1 Verrucomicrobiota bacterium
GCAGCACCCATGGCGGTCTCGAGGTGGATGACCGCAGTCGATGACTTATCGCGAGGATCGACGGTTTTGCTGTTTTTAATCATCGGCAGCGGCAACACGCCGGCGTCGGCAGCGAGTTGGGCCTTGAGCAAATCGAGGCACAACCACAGGCTGTTGGTATTGAAATATCGGTGGCGATCGATGTCCTGGAAAGCATCCAGATCGGTATTGGGACACTGGGCGACCTCCCGCAACACAAACCGGCCGTCGCTCTTGCGCAGGGCGAGATGGCCGCCCTTGCGGTCGGCAGCAGTGCGGCGGGTCACTTCCATCAGAAACGGCACGCCGGACGCGGCGAAATGATTGAGCAAAGCAGGATCGAGCGAAGCCCCGAGATTGTCTGAGTTAGACACAAATGCATAACGGATCCCCTCCCCCAACAAGCGGTCGAGCCAGCCGCTGCCGACCAGCGCCGGATACAAATCGCCGTGACCTGGCGGGCACCATTCCAGTGCTGGATCTGCGGGCCAGCTAACCGGGGCCAGTGTTTCGGCATTGATCTTGGGGATTTGATTTTGCATCAACTCAACTTGCGCTGGATCGCACAGGCCGGCTGCAGTGGCAGCTCCAGACTCCGCCAAATGTTGCAATGTCTCATGGCTGGTGCTGAAGCTATTCATGAGCAGCAGGCGCACGTTAGAGCCGCTGAGCTGGCGCAAATCGAGGATTTGGCGCAGCATGAGATCGAGGAAATTCACGCCTTCGCGAATAGGCAAGAGGCATTTGGGCCCCTGCAACCCCATGCTTGTACCTAGGCCGCCATTGAGTTTGATGACCACCGCCTGACCTAACAAACCAAGATCCGGAGGACCGGCGGCGGCGACGTCTTCGAAAGACGTTAGCTCTGTCGCCGGCACAATATCGTCTTCGGGGATCATCCCGGTTTCGTTACGCAGGAGTGCCTCGAAGTTGCGGTGGAATGCGCGGATGGGAGCTTCCCCCATACCGACAGCGGTCATTTTGCGTTCAAAAGCGTCGAAGATTGCCATGGATTGGATGCGGATGGTGCGCCGAAACAGTGAGCGAAGACGGCCGCTGCGTCACGCCCAATACTGGCCAGTTAGGGTTTTTCTCCGGAATTCTGGCGGGGTCGTTGGTTCGTACCGGCGGCCCCGGAACTTTGATGATTTGATAGAGAATTGGGGTAACGAATGATCCATGATCCACGTCATGATCTAACCAAACTCTGCCGCTTGCTCGGGATTTTCGTCAATCCCATGCACAAAGAACGGCCGCCGACCCGTATGGGCTTGGATCATTGACCCAAGACTGAATTCATCAGCCTCGCTCGTTTACTGGTTTCCGTTGCTTCTGCGCGTTTACGTTAGCTGGCTCAAAATGACAACAAATAATCCGCAAAAAGACAACGGCAGAAGGTCGGCAATTGGCGAAGGTGGTCGGCCAACAACAGAATCGTCCCCCCCCCCGAGCTCAGTGACTCCTGATTCCTCCTTTAACCTTCACACCGCCGCTCCATCGCAATTCAAGATCTAACAATAAAACGAGTTCAGCAATCAATAGCCAATCACAATCTCCTACAGAAAACATTGGATCACAGACCTTTATCAATATTTTTACAGCAAACATGAAACAGACGACTATCAAATTTCTAGCGACCGTCGCCCTGCTGACGGCGTGCGGAGCCCATGCGGCAACGGCTGCCGGAACTCCGGCGGGATCGTCCATGATCACCCTGGACTACGCCAAGTATCTGGCACCCATCGACCTGCATTTCACCAAGCCGACCCAGCCGATCGAGGGTATCCCGTTAGGCAATGGCAAGATGGGTACGTTGGTCTGGATCGACGGGTCGGGTTCCAAGTTGCAGTTTAATTTTGGCAGGCCGGATGTTTTCTATCGGGGCAGCGCCACCTCCGATTGGGGAAACAAGAGCCATACCGACGGCAATTCGAAGATCGGCAATGTCGATATTGGTTTTCAAGGCAGCCCGTTTGCCAGCACCTGCAACCAGGATCTGAATACCTATGACGGTTGCGAGAGCATCCAGGGCGCGGACGTCAGCGTGCGCATCGTCCCATGGCGCGACCACGACGTGTTCGCCATTGAAATTACCGACAACCGTGCCGCGCCCTCTGTCATCACGGTGGACCTTTCCAGACTGCTGGCGACGATTGTCAACGACCACTATAGCAATGCGGCGGTGCAATCACAGCAGGATAACAGGCTCGTGCTCAAGCAGGTCTTCAGCTCCAAGTGTGATACCGGCATGGCGGTCAACGACGTCTACTGCTCGTCGGCGTGTGTCGTCGCCGTGAAAGGACGCAGCGCAACGGCAACCGACAAACAACTGACCGTCACTGCAGGGAAGGGGACATTCACCATCCATGTCGGCAGCGCGGCATCGATGGCCCCCAAAGACGATGTTGTGGCGCTAGCGGGCGCGGAGGTGAATGCAGCCCTGGCCACCACCTTCAATGCCATCTTGGATTCCACCACAGCCCAATGGCATGACTTCTGGCGGAAATCATTCATCTATCTGCCAGCCACGCACCAGCGGCCATTCGACGAGAGTTACGACCAGCACTGGCTCTATTATCTGTACGGCATGAATACCTGCAACCGGGGCAAGTATCCGATTCATGCCAACGGCGGCATCTTCAACGTGCAGGACGGTTGGCAGTATTGGGGGTCGCAGTACTGGTGGTTTAACAGTTCCCGCCAAACGCTGACCCCGGTGTTTGAGCAGGCTAACCACCCGGAACTCGCCGATCCCTATTTCAGCATGCTCAGCCGGCAATTCCCGCGGATCAATCAAGGGGCCATCCAGCAGTTCGGTTGCGGCAAGGATGCCATCTGGATCCAGGAGACCTTTGCGTTCGATGGACCGGAGGTCTTGCCGGAAAAGGACCGGCCACGGCCTAACGTCAAAACACGCAGCGATTGGGAATCGCGCTGGGGTGGTGCCGGACCCAGTCTGCTCTATAACACGGCCGAGGCAGCCCAGTGGTATTGGGAACGCTATGAGTACACGCATGACCTTGCATGGTTGAAAGACCGGGCCTATCCGATGCTCAAAGGTACCGCCGAATTGTACCGCACCTACCCCGGAACGAAGTTGGAAGCTGACGGCAAATACCATATCAACAATACGTCTTGGGCGGAAACCTACCGGGACAATGTTCGCGACTGCATCAATGACCTTGCCTCCATCCGCGCAATTTTTTCGGTCGCGATCAAAGCAGCGGATTTGCTCAAGATCGATGCCGAGTTGACGAAGCAGTGGCAGGAG
>JBAXCM010000536.1:0-3285 GCA_037141475.1 Verrucomicrobiota bacterium
TTTTGTCATTGGATGCAAGCGAGTGTCGGAGTATGCACTTGGGGCAGGTTGAATTTCACCATGCGCTACCCGACTCGTTTCCAACAAAAATCCCTGTGGAACGCCGCCACCGGCTTGTCAATCCTCATTCTCGGATCCTTGCTCGTCATGCTGACTTGGCTGGTAGGTGCCATTTTCAGCTTCCTGCAGCCGGTGCTCATTCCGCTCATCGTGGCGGGCATCGTCGCTTACCTGTTGGACCCTGTGGTTTGCTTTTTGGAAAAGCGCGGCATGAACCGTTTGTGGTCGGTGGTGACGGTGTTTGTTATGATGCTTATCGGCATTGCATTGCTCACTGCGGCGGTGTTGCCGGGAATCCAGCGCAGCCGCCTGGCACTCAAGGATACAGGTGTGGCTCCGCTCACGCCTTCCGCCGCACCCAGTGGCACCCCCGTGACCGGAACTGGGTCTAACGACGAGAAACAACTGGCCCCAACGCTGGCGCGCTCGCTGCATGACTTGCGAAAAGGGCACCAAAGCGGTCTGCTCGGTTGGGCGCTCAGCGAGACGACGGATGCCGGAGTGCCTGTGCGCTATACCGAGGGCGAGGAACCTGACCCAAGTTCGTTGGATTTTTTTTGGCGTACGAATGGGGGTCGTTTGCTCAACCAGTACAAGGGGGTCATTACCGAGACTGCGTGGGCTTGGGTCACTGCGGGCTCATCCAAGATGCTGGGGTTGTTTGGCTTGGTCATCGGCATGATCATGGTGCCGGTCTATCTATTTTTCTTTCTCAAGGATTCCGCATCGATTCGCGATCACTGGCATGATTATGTGCCTTTGAAAGCCTCGCGCTTCAAAACTGAGTTGGTTGATACCCTGCAGGAAATCAACGGCTATCTGATTTCCTTTTTCCGCGGGCAGGTACTCGTGGCTCTCATCGATGGTGTTTTGGTAGGCATTGGTCTGGAAATTTACGATCTGCCCTATGGCTTTCTCATCGGTATTTTCATGGCCATCCTCGGCGTCATCCCCTACGTCGGCAGCATCGTATGCATGGTGCCCGCCTGCATCATTGGCTACCTGCATGCCCAAGGATTGGCTCCTTTTGGCCTCAGCCCCTGGGCCTACGTCGGGGGGGTGCTGGCCATTTTTGTCGGCGTCCAGCAAATCAACTCGCTTGTCACCGCCCCGAAAATTGTTGGAGACTCGGTGGGTTTGCACCCGCTGACAGTGATTTTTTCAATGTTATTCTGGTCGCTGGTGTTAGGAGGCTTTGTCGGGACGCTGCTGGCGGTGCCTTGCACTGCGGCGGTGAAGGTCTTGTTTCGGCGCTTCATCTGGGAGCGGCAATTGCGCGACGGTTCGTTCGACGAATTGCTGTGAGTCCCCGGCAGAACACGCTCACTTGCCAAGGCGCTCCCGGATCGCTTTTTCAGCGGTTTCAATCCGCACCCGCAATTCAGGGTCCGCCTTGGCTCCGGCGGCTTCCAGTTCGGTCAAACTGGCGGTGCCGCCCACCTTGCCGAGCATGTGAACGGCGGAATTGCGCAAGCCACCGTTCAGGTCCTTGAGTTCGGCAAGCAGGGTGGGCTCAATCGCTGGCCCGAGCTCAACGTAATAGGGTTCCCAAGTGCCGGAATCCGCGAGCCACAAGCTATTGAGAATAGGCATGATGGATACCCGCTTGGCCTTCACGAGCAACGCGATCATCTCGCGGGGAACGGTTTTTTTGGCGGCCACGAGTTTCCTCAGTGCCCCTTCTGCGGCCTCCGCCGCCGCGTTGCTTTCGTCGGCCCAGCGCATCAATGCCCGGCACAAATCCTCCCGGAACTCCACCCCGTCCTCCTTCAGAAGGACAATCAGCCGACGGCTAATGTCATTGCGGTAGAGCTTGGGCGCGGCATCCGCCAGACGCTTGACCGCCGCCTGCACGCGCTCCAAGTCGATGCTCTCCAGCTCCCGCTTGTTGAGATCGTAAAAGGCCGGATCCTCCCGGTCAGCCAGCTTGTCAGCCGCGCTGGAAACAAAATTGCCGTTGTTCACCCGGATCTCAATCACATCGACCTCCCGATAGATTTGGCTGAGTTCACCTAACGGAGCTGCCAGTTCGGCAAGTTTTTCGATCGGCATGGTCACTCCGGCCACAACCATCAGGTAGTCATTGCGTCCCCGCGGATAGGGATGGGATGAGGGGTCTGCGGCTGCCGCCCGCAATAAATAGTCCCGCACGAGCAGTTTGTTGCTTTCGTCCAGCCCGCGCAGCCACAAGCCGTAGGCGTGGCGGCCGCTGCCTTCTTTGTCGAGCTTGGCATTCTGGTCAACCAGTGGATCGGTGCCGATGAGTTGCCGCAGTTGGGTAACGTGCGCCGTCTCTCCGGTTCCTGCGGCCGGCGTGCGTCCCTTGGTCGAATTCTCCCCACTGGATGCCGCCTTGGCTTGCACCGTGCCCTCCGTGAAAATCAAAGGCAGGGGCAGCAATACTCCTGCGCAGAGCAGCGAAAAGAGCAGCCCCGCCTTGCGTGAGCGAGGATTCGCGTAAATGAGCAGCACGGTCGCCACCACCCAAGTAAATCCCGCCATCATGAGCCGATTGGCGCTGGGCATCCCGTCGAGAGCACCCCCACGCGTCGATCCAAAAAATAGCAACATTGCCATCAACACCACCCCGCAAATCGCCCCGGCCCCTGCAATCATCCGTTGCGGCAGCACCGGTTCAAAACTCGAGGCGTCCGCGTTGTCCGAATAGCTGATGGTTTGCAAGCTATCGGGCACGGATGCCACGATGGGTACCCGCTGGTAGCGGTTGGCGGAAAACTGCGCATGCTCACCGGGGTAAAATTTGCGCGAGCGCAAGATCACTTCGTCGCTGATGCGGAAGCGCTGCTCGCAGCCGCCGCATTCCACCGTGCGTTCTCGCAACTCCGCGCCCACCTTGAAGCGCTGGCCGCAGCTCGGGCAGCGTATCAAAAGCGGTGGGGTCTCGTCGGTGGTTGCTGCCATGGGTCAGGCCCATTATGCACCCACATCCGGCTAACGCAATCCCCAACATCTGAGGAATCCCGCCAATCTCCTGCAACTCCCCCACCCCATCCATCCATGCCAGCGCCACCGCGGCCAGCGACATCAGTCCAACCTGTCAGAAAATTCTCAGATCCCTTCATTCAGGGCTTTACAAGCCGACCCCGTTGGCTATTTTTCCCCTTCCCAGCACAGGAGAGGTGGTCGAGTGGTCTATGGCACCCGATTCGAAATCGGACGTGGCAGTGATGTCACCGTGGGTTCAAATCCCACCCTCTCCGCCAT
>JBAXCM010000537.1:0-3284 GCA_037141475.1 Verrucomicrobiota bacterium
TGACGGCTTTGGACACCGGGCGGGTGGTGCCTTGATAGTGGAAGGCGCAAGTGGCACCGAGTTTGAATTCGGCGTGGCGGCGGGCGTCTTGTTGGAAATAGGCGAGGATGGGGGTGAGGGGATCGGGGCAGATGGCGAAGAGCGCCTCGTTGACCAGTGAGAGGCTCAATTCGGCATCAACCGGTTGGCCCGTCTGGTCTGTGACGGTGAGTTCGACCTTGGCCTCTTCGCCTGGGGCAAACGCTTCCTTGAGGGGTTTGACGGTCACTTTGAGTTCGCGTTCGACGTCAAAGTCCTTGGTCGCATTGCGTAGCTCGCGGCCATCCATCGCGCTAACAGCCAGACGGAAGTTGGGAAATAAATCGTGCCCCACTTTGATCGATATCTCGTTGTCGTCTTTTTTCAATTCGATGATGCGGTGGCGCAGAATCGTCTCGCCCTCGAAGGTCACCAATGCCAGTCCTTTCGTTAGGCGCGAATGCAATCGCACACTCGTTTCCTTGCCGACTTTGAGGGTGGCAGAGTCGGCAAAGAGCCGCAGTTTGACGGCGTCGCTGGCGTCGGACACCTCGACCTGGCATTGGCGGGTAATGGTTTGGCCGAAGCGGTCAGTGCCGGTGACGCGGAGTTTATAGATGCCGCCTTTTTTCAAGATAAGGGGCACGGTGGCTGTGCCGATGGCTGGATTGGTCTTGACTTCCAGCTCGGAGTCCTTGACCTCCGCAGTTGGAGCGGCAGGGCCGTCCCGCCAAGGCAGCAGGCCCAGTACCGGGCTGGTCTTCGGCTGCTCGACGCGTAGAATTGCTAGATTGAGAGTTTCGCCAGTGGGCTGGCCGTCGGCTGCCGTGGTTGTACGGGCCAGATCGAACGGCTCGCCAGCGATGACCACCGGTTGGCTGGGCTTGGCGGCGATGGTGAAACCGAGCCGGGCGAGGGTGAGCGTCTCGCTGGTGGTCACATTGTCGCCATCGAGAGCGGCAGTGAATGTGAGGGTGGAGCCGGGGCGCATGCCGGTGGTGTCGAAGCTCAGCTTGGCCTTGCCAGCGGCGTCGGTGGTGACGGTTAGGCTGCGACCGTCGGGCAGGGTGCAGCGCAGCGGGCGGCCGGCGAGTGGTTCGCCCCAATAGAAAGCGGCGTGCAAGGTGGCATCGATGGATTCGCCGCGGAACCACACGCGGCGTGGGAATTCCATGGTGAGCTTCATTTTTTCCAATTTGAAGGATCGGACCTCGAAGGATCCTTGGAAATGAAGGGGTTCGAGGCCCTTGCGTTCTTGGTGGGCGGCGATCACATAGATTCCGCTGGCGGTGACGGCGGGCAAGGTGAGGGACGAATCGAAGGTGCCGAAGCGGCTGGTCTTGACGCTTTGTTCTGCTAACAGGCGCCCTTGCGGATCGCTGATGCTGAGTTTGAACTCGCTGTTTTCAGGCACCGCGTAGGTGGTGCCCCGCACCTCGCGCAGAATCCCGCGCAGCGCCACGCTCTCGCCAGGCAGGTACACCGGCCGGTCGGTGTACAGGTAACCTTTGGCGGTTAGGCCGCTCGACAGCTGCAATCCTGCCAGTTCCAGATTGAAGGAGGCTGCGTGACCTTTGGCCAGAGCGAAGAGGCGCACGTCGGCCAGGTCCTTGAGCGCTTCGAGTTGGGTTTTGAACACGCCGTCGTCGCCGGTTTTGCCGGTGGCGGCCACTGCCTTGCCGTCACTTACCAAAATATCGACGTCGGCGGCGGGTTTGCCGGTGAGCATGTTTTGGACGAATGCGAGCACCTCGCGGCGGCTCGACTTGACAATGACTTCCAGGTCGGAGCGCAGCACCAGCACGGTGCTTTCCCACTCGTCGTCGCTGGCTGTGACGACGTAGGCTCCAGCTTCGCCCGCCGGAAACGGGATTTTCACTTCCTGTTCGAACGGTTTGTATTTGATGTATCCCTCGGGTTTGAATTCCCAGGTCTTGTCAGGTTGGATGAGCGAGACATCCAGCCCCTCGACGCCGGTGATGCCGTGCATTTTGCGGAAATACGCCTGGAGGTCGATTTCATGGAGGCGGAACGTGCATTTTTCCATGTTGCGCAGCTTGAGTTTTACCACTGCTGGCTCGTTCGTGCGGAACGTCCGCTCAGCAGAAAGTTCGAGGGACTTGGCGGTCAGCCGCGCCACCGACGCGTTGGCTTCGGCATAACTGAACTCGCCCGCCAACTTTCGATAGAGCTGGAGCGCCTTGTCATACTCACCAAATTTTTCCTCGTGGATGCCGGCGCTTTTCATCAGGGCGCTGCGGGCTTCCGGGCTTTGCGGGTATTTGCTAACCAGTTTGGTCCATTCCTCGATCGCCTGACGGTAAGCCGCGTTGATAGGGACTAACTCGCCCTTGGCTTCCTCCAGCGCACGGGCCTTGGCCTCGTGAACTGCTCCGAACAGATAGAGGATGCGCGGCGAACGTTCGTCGAGCGGATGGGCCCGCAGAAATTCGTCGAAGTGTTGCAGGGCGAGCGCTTCGTTCTTATCGGTTAGGGCATCCATGCCAATTTGAAATTCGGCGTCGATGATCGAGTTCTGGCTGTCGGACCACTGCGGGCCGTTCGGATAGTCCTTGACGTAACTCTGCCAGATGGTGATGGCTTCCTCGCGCTTTTTTTGCTGTGCTAACAGCGAGCCGATGCGGAACAAGGCGCGCATTTTCAGGTTTGCCAGATGGGTGGCTGGGGCGGCGCGCAGTTCCTCATCGAATTTGAGTGACGCCTCGCCCTCCACTAGGTGAAATCCCTCGCCAGAGATGAAGTTGCGGTACGCCTTGATGGCATCGTCGGCACGCCCCGCACCTTGATAGGCCTCGGCAATCATCCAAGCGGCACGCACGGCGCGACTGCCCTCGGGACAGGCGACAAGGAACTCGCGGCAGTTCTTGATGGCTTGGTCGAGTTCGCCGGCGCGAACATTGAACAAAATTACGTCAGTGGTGGGCAGGCCGCCGGTGTCGCCGATGACCTGGCCGGGGATGCTGCTGTTGCGCAGGCCTTGTTCGCCAACCGGATAGCTGGGCCCGGCGGCTGCCGAATTGTTGATATTGCCTGCGACGGTCAATGCAACGGGCTGGTTGAAATACGATTGGAGCATCAGCCAGCGGATCTCAGCGGGAAGCATTTTGCCTTCAGCTGTGAGAAGTTCCGCCTGCAGCGCGGTCGGAATCGTCAGAGGAGCTACCAGCAATTTGAGCAAGTCTTCCAACTCCATGCGGCCCGCTGCGATGTTGTTGGCTTGGATCTGGGCTTCGGCGAGGCGGTAG
>JBAXCM010000538.1:0-3282 GCA_037141475.1 Verrucomicrobiota bacterium
CGATACTTGAGGACACAAGAGCAGAACCCGGCGCGAGTATGGAGCAAGGATTTAGGCATAGAACCCAGCGCTCGCTGAGGGTGTTGAAAATTGAGGAACGTGGCCTGAAAGCGGGTTCTTGCGGAGTTGGGGCGTTGCGTTCCCTAAGTATGTTTCTCGGGAAAATGGACATAGAATGGATGACTGCCTCGCATTTCTACCCCTCATTTCACGGAAATCCGACCGTGGCTGTCCGACCCTTGGCGCCGATTGCCTTTGCCGATCGGGCAAAAGTTGCTTAGGCTTGCCGCGCTTTGATTGAAGTGCGTTTTCAACGAGGGCTGTATTTGCCTGAGCTCAACCTGTGGCTGGATCCATCGGATGCGAAGCCATGGGCATTCGTCTCCCATGCCCACTCGGATCATGTGGCGCGGCACGAATCGGCGCTGTGTTCGGAGGTCACTGCAGGATTGCTGCGGCGGCGCTTTCGCATGGGCGATGGCCAGCTCGAAGCGGTTGAATTTCATTTACCGTGGGAGCGGGATGGCTTCCGGATGCGGCTGCTACCGGCCGGTCACATTGTGGGCTCGGCGATGTTGCACGTCACCCGCCTGAAGGATCAGGCGAGTTTACTCTATACCGGCGATTTCAAACTGCGCCGGAGCCGCACCGCCGAACCTGTGGCATTTCTAACAGCCGACACGCTGATCATGGAAACCACCTTCGGCCTGCCGATGTTCGTCTTGCCCAGCCCGATGGAAGTGGAATCCACCGTCTTGCGCTTCGTCCATGATACCATCGCCGATGGCGAAACTCCGGTGCTTTGCGCCTATGCACTCGGCAAGGCGCAGGAGGCTCTCGCCCTGCTCGCCGAACATGGCATCCCCGCTCTCCAACATCCGGCCGTGGCGGCCATGAGCCAAGCGTGCCGTGAGTTGGGTGTGGATTTGCCCGAACCCGTCCCGTTCGAGGGCTGCGCTTTGCCCGGGCAGGTGGTCGTGATCCCGCCCAGCGCCCTGCGTGGCAAATCGCTCATGGGCTTGTCAGGCAAACGCAGTGCCATGCTTACCGGTTGGGCGCTGCAGGCGGCTGCGAAGTACCGATACCGGGTCGATGAAGTCATTGCGTTTTCCGACCATGCGGACCACCCTGGATTGATGGAATGCGTGCGGCGTGTGCGGCCGAGGCGGGTACTCACGGTGCATGGATTTGCCCGGGAGTTTGCCGCCGAACTGCGTGCCAAGGGGTTCGATGCCTGGTGCGCCATGGGCGATGATCAACTCGAACTTTCCATCGCGCAAGCCACCCAGCGACCACGCGGCGGCAATGTCCCTCGCCAGGCCAGGCCGATTTGCGCCTTGGCGGATTTCAGCGACCTCTGTCGTTTGCTGGGTGAAACGAGCAGCCGGGTGGCCCAAACCGGGTTTATCGCCAGCTATTTGCGCGGCTTGGCCAGCGATCCCGAGTTGCGTCTCGCCGTGCAGTGGCTCACTGGCGAGGCCTTGCCGTCGCACCCTGGTGAACGCGGATTGCACGAGGGCCGTCTGACAATCCGCCACGCCCTGCTCGCCTTGCCCGGTACCCGTGCCGAGCGATATCACGAGTTGTTGCTGTCTAACGACGATGTGGCCCGTTGTGCGCGTCTCATGTTGCAGGAATTGGCGCTCAAGCCTGAAGCGTTGGATCTAGCAGGGCTGGAGGCGTTTTTCCTAACATTGGCGCAAACCCCGGCACCGCTCGAGCGCATCAGCCTGTTGGCAGCCCGCTTGGTTACCCTTCACCCGACCGAAAGCGAAACGGTGGTCAGACTTTTGATTGGAGATCCCGGGCGCCGCTTGGATCTTGCAGTCATCGAAGAGGCCATAGCCGCCGCGTTTGCTGCCGCACCAAGCGCCGTGCGTCACGCCCACCAACTGAGTGGCGATTTGCCCGGAACCGCTCAACTCGCCCGTCACACCCGTCTGGACGCAGCGGCCGTCACTGAGACAAAGAGCCAGGATTGATGTAGAGATTCAAAATATTGGCTTCGCGGCTTATTTTTCTCCAGGGTGCCAAGCGGCCCCTTGGCGGTGGCTTCGAAAGCGCGGTGGATGCTTTGGCCGCCCATCAGTGGTCCATGTATTGGAGAGGGATGGACACGGCACGATATTTCCGATAATTCCAGTGCAGCCCTCCTCAGTCACTCCCATCCTCCTCATGAAACCACGGCACACCCTCGCACAAACGAACCTCCCCGACGGCACCCCACTTGTGTTGCAAGAACACGACGGCCGCCACTACCTAATCGTGCAAGGCCAACAAATTGCCGGGCCCGCCACTCAAGGCGCTGAGGCAGAACTGGCTCGCCTCGCCTGCGCCCCGTTCCGTCCCGCCCGCCAACCCAAAGTTTTTCTGGTTGGTCTGGCGCTAGGCCACACGCTGGCTGGGGTGGCCGCCGCACTTCCTCAGAAGCGCGCCACTTTCTTTGTCGCCGAGCCCCTAGCCGACTTGCCGCAGTGGCACCGGACTCACTTGCCCGCGAGCCCGCTCAACACTGATTCACGCGTGACTATCGAACCCGATCCAGGCCCCTCCGGCCTAGCCCGCCATGCCGGCAGCCTCCACGCCATCACCTTGCACCTGGATGCATCCCCCACCACAGAGCGCAACCGGCCGTGGATCGATGACCGCCGCTGGCTAGCTGCCGCTTACGAGGCACTCCAAGCCGGTGGCTTGCTCGCCATTGCTGCAGCCCGGCCAATTCCTAGCCTTACGCGGCGCCTGCAACGCGCGGGTTTTGCAGTGGCAGAACACCTCATCCCACTAGCACCTAACGCGAAAAAAACCCGCTTGCAGCCGATTTGGCTTGCACGCAAGGGCAAAGCCTTCGAGTGAGATGGCTGTGCGAACGAGCATCCCCCCAATCCCATGACCCGCTTCACTCCCCTCCCCCTGCTTGCCCTCTGGCTCACTGGAACTGCCTACGCCGAAGAACTAACTCTCCAGCCCAAGCCATTTTTTACCGAGCAAACATTCGGTGCGACGGCTATTCCTAACGAAACCACCCGTATCCGCCTTGAGCCAAAAGCTTGGGCCGACTTTGAATTCACCCACCTCACAGCCCATGGCAGCAAGGTCGCTCCAGGCGACAGGCTCGTCGCGTTTGATACCGAAGATATCGATAGAAAACTCAGCGATGCCAGCCACTCGCTGGTCGCAAGCGAGATCACACACGCCCAAGCCGCCGCGGATTTTGCGAATCTAACGGAAATACAGCAGATCAAGCTCGACGCCCTGCGCCGTGCCGCCCGCAATGCCAAGGAG
>JBAXCM010000539.1:0-3278 GCA_037141475.1 Verrucomicrobiota bacterium
ACCCGGCACGTAATGGCTGGTGAATGAGTGCGGTGGCGGGCTGGCATGGAGCAGGGCAGGCAACGCCAACAGCATGCCGGTGATCAGGGAGGCGTATGGTTTCATGAGTGGATCCACTTGGATTGTAGTTTGCGACCTATGTAATGCTGGCCGTTTGCTCGGATGTGTCAATCATTCTTGTAGCGGCTGTCGCAGGGCCGCGCAACTTTTTTTCTGTAAAAGTTTTCAGGATGGATTTGGAGGCTGATTTCAAGCGGCTGTTTGGTGATGCTTTTTGGTGTTAGATATGCAGTTTTGCGGAGTGAGAGTGAGGTAGGCTTTGCCGGTTTCCCATTCTTCGGAAGTTTCCATCAGGATGGCCGAGACGAGGCGCAGGACTGAGTTTTCGTTCGGGAACAGACCGATTACACGCGTGCGGCGCTTGATCTGTCGGTTGAGATTTTCGCACATGTTCGACGTTCGAAGACGCCTGCGCTGGGCCTCTTCGAAGCGCATGACGGTGAGCCCCTCAGGGATGCTGCGCTCCATCCAGGCAGACAGTGCGGGAGCGGTCTTTTCGTATTTGACCACGAGCTGGGCCAGCCTGGCTTCGGCGTGCGCAAGGTCCTCTGAGTTGAAAATGCTGCGGATGTCGGCGGCGACCGAGGCCCGCATGGCGAGCTGTGGAACATAGGCCTGTGCGTTCTGTTGGAGATGGAACTGACAGCGCTGCCAAGGGGTTGCGTTGAAGGTGGCCCGCAGGGCTGCCTTGAGGCCCTCGTGAGCATCAGAGGTGACCAGATCCGGGATGCCGATGCCACGGGCCTTGAGCGAGTTGATGAAGGCCCTCCAGTGGGGTTCTGCTTCCGAGATGGCAACCGACACTCCGAGTGCCATGCGCTTGCCGTCTGAGCGCCGGATGCCAATGGCGCTGAAGACCGCACAGTCCCTGACCGCGCCATTGAGGCGGACCTTGATGTAGGTGGCATCAAGGAAAATGAAGGCAATCTCGGGCAGCGGCCGATTGCGCCACAGCTCGAATTCGACATCCAGCTCCGCGGTCAGGCGCGACACCTGGCATGAGGTAACATTCATGCCGCAGAGTTTCTCCATGACCGTGGTGACGCGCCGGGTGGAAACGCCCTGTAGATACATTTCGGCGATGGCGGCCTTGAGTGCTCGGTCGGTGCGGCACCCCTTCTCGAAGAGGCTGCTTTGGAATGGTTCAGAGCTGCTGCGGACCTGTGGAACATTGAGCTTGAGTTTGCCGAATGTGGTCTGAAGCCCGCGGGGTTTGAAACCGTTGGCCTGCCCATCCCTAACATCACTGCGTTCGTAGGCACCGACCTTGAGGTGTTCGGTGCGTTCGAGGATCATGGCAGCGTTGGCGAGCATTTCGGCGATGAGTGGAATGCCTTCATAAAGGCCGTTTTGAAGAAGGAGGTTGATTGTGTCGTTGCTGAGGGTATCGTTTGCGTGTTCGGTCATGGTTGGTGTCATGGTTAGATTTTGACACCTCCATTATCCAGCCATGGCCGGACACCAACAAGCCCGGATTTTGGGGCCAGGCGGGGGCGGCGACCGGCCATTTGGCCGATTCCGCTACGCTCCATCGGCCAAATGGCCGGGTTGCTGGTGTTTCTGACTTTTACAGAAGAAATGTTGCACGCGCTACGTGACCATTTTTACCACTGAGGCACTGATGACCACTGAAACTGAAATATTTAGCTATTTCTTCTCAGTGTGATCAGTGGTCGTCAGTGCCTCAGTGGTTTATTAGCCACGATTTGCTTCAACTTTGAGGGAGTTATGCTTGCTCGCTCCGTCGTCAAAAATGAGATCGTGCACTGAGTTCTGAACCTCCCCCTGAACTTGAGACGCTTCCCGGCAGGCGGCGGGATTTGACCGGAATTGCCGGAATTTTTAGGAAAATCCGGCGGTTTGGCGGAAATTTTGCAGAAATTACCATTTTGGGCTTGCATCGTGGTGGGCATTGGTTATTCACCGCTTCCCAAATTATGGCTAAGAAAAGTTGGATCGCACGCAACGAGCGCAAAAAGAGAACCGTCGAGAAATTCACTGAACTTCGCATGAAGCTCAAGAAGGAGAAGGACTATATTGGCCTTTCCCAACTGCCGCGCGATGCGAGCCCGACCCGTGTGGTGAACCGTTGTGCGATCACTGGACGCCGACGCGCATTCCTGCGCCGCTTCCGTCTTTCCCGCATCAGTTTCCGCGAACTGGCCTCTGCCGGCATGATCCCCGGCGTGACCAAGTCCAGCTGGTAAGCTGCCGGCGGCTTGGTTTTTGGCGCGGGATGGCATCCTCCCGTCTCCGCGTCCCTGCAATGCCCATCTACGAATACGTTGCCGCAACCCCGGATGACCCAGCGCATTCGTGTCGCATTTGTGCGCGCGGGTTTGAGCTCAGACGGCCCGTGGACCGGGCGCCCTTGCTGGTTTGCCCGATGTGCAAGCATCCGGTGAAAAAGCTCGTGTCCCGGATCAACACGCCCAGCATCACCAAACCGTTGTCGGTGAGCGATGCCAAGAAGGCGGGATTCACCGTGCTGGAAAAGCGCGATGTGGGGGTGTACGAAAAACTCTGACGTGATGAACGGCTTTGGCATCAACTGGCTGGCGACGGCGGGCGGGACTCCCTATCAATGGCCGACGGCCGGCGAGTGGCTGCTGTACGTGAGTGGGATCGTGTTCTTCCTGATCCTCAACGCCTTATTTGTGGCGGCGGAGTTTGCCTTTGTGAAAGTGCGGCCCAGCCAGCTCGAGGCGGAGGCCAAGGACCGATCGAGCGGGGCACGTGCCGCCCGCAAAATCGTCGAGGACATCAACCCGTATCTATCCGCCGCCCAGCTCGGCATCACCGTCGCCTCGCTGGCCCTTGGCGCGCTGGGCGAGCCGTTCATCGAAAAGCTGGTGGGGCCGCTCATGCAGCAGATCCCGTGGTTCCCGCCCGGCCTGGTGTCGGGCTTGTCGTGGGTGCTGGCGATCGGTTCGTTCACCATGTTGCATGTGGTGCTGGCCGAGCAATTGCCCAAAATGATTGCCATCCGCCGGGCGCTGGCCACCACGCTGGTGCTGGCGCAGCCCATGCGTTTGTTCTACAAGCTGTGCAGCGTGCCCATCCGCATGCTCAGCGGTGCCTCCAATTGGTTGGCGCGGGTGATTTTCCGCATTGAACCGGCCACCGAGCACGACCAGGCGCTCAGCGCGCAGGAGCTCGCCCTGTTGGTGGCCGAAAGCGAGCGATCGCAGGAAGTCACCGAAACCGAACGCGAGATT
>JBAXCM010000540.1:0-3271 GCA_037141475.1 Verrucomicrobiota bacterium
CCAGGGCCGGCTCGGCTTCCCCACGGACGGCGACCCCCAGCAGCCCTCGGGCCCACCCAAATCGTCCTCCAAAACGGAGTGTCCCTGCCCTTGTCGGCAGTCGTGCTGAAAGGCGAAAATTATGAAGTCAAGGTGGAAACCGGGCGCTTCGAAGTCGGCAAGACCATCCCGGTAACCTCGGTGGATCATGTGTTTGGTGACAAACCAGCAGCGATCAATCAAGCCATCGCCTTGGTACTCACCGGAAAACCGGTCGAAGGTAGAAAGCTCCTCATCCCGATCCTCGCCGAGCACAAGGATTCAGCAAAACTGCCGGGCAACTTCTGGTTAGAGGCGGCTCGCGTGTCGCTCGTGGCTAACGCACTGGAAGGCGCTGGCCCCCAGTGTGATTCCCTCGGCAAAGAGATTTCCGCCGTCTCGCCTGTATCACCCGATCCCTTCGTCGCCCTCAGCAAAGCCTTGGTTTTGCATAAAACCGTCAAACTCGCCGATCGCCAGGCCGCCCTCAAGGCCCTCGTAACCGACTCCCAACCCGCAGACGTGTGCGGCTATGCCAGCTTCTTCCTGGCAGGTTTACTGCAAGAAGAAAAGCGCGATACCGAGGCACTGGAAGCCTACCTCGCTGTGCCCTGCTTGTTTCCCTCCGGTGGAATGATGCTTAACGGAATGGCCCAGTTGAAAGCTGCAGAGTATCTAACTTCTGTGGATCGCCGCAGCGAGGCCGTTGGTCTGGTCCAGTCTGCGTTGCGCTACACCAAGGATACCTTGGGGCACGATCTGGCCAACAACCTCTACCAAAGCATCAAATAGCACGGATCCCATCCATCCAAACTCTCAAACAACCCCCAACTCACTCGCATACCTCCAACTCAATGAAAAATGCCATTAAATACGCCGCCGTCGCGGCCCTGATGTTCCTGCCCATGGTCGCTTTTGGCGCGGATGGTGCCCAGCAAGCCGTCGTGGTCAAAAAAACCTTCATCCAAGTCCTCAAGGAGGGTGGCTGGTGTATGTATCCCATCGGCCTCTTCTCCATTGGCACCGTTTGGCTCATCATTGACCTTTGGATTCGTACCAACGCCAAGAAAATGACCCCGGAGCCCGATGTTTTCAGCGCAAAACAAGCGTTTCTGGCTGGCGACTATGTGACGGCTTATCAATCCATGAAAGCCGCCGTCAGCCCCTTCGCCAAGGTGATCCAAGCCGCCCTCAGCTCGGTTGGCCACGGCAAGGATGCCACCGAGGAAGCTCTCCAGGCCGAAGTTGATAAAGTCAGCTCAACCCTGCAAACCCGCGTCAACTACCTCTCCGTTATCGGTGTTTGCAGCCCAATGGTCGGGCTGCTCGGCACCGTCTCCGGGATGCGCGGTGCGTTCGCCGCACTCGGTTCCTCAGGCATCGGCGACACCTCAAAGCTCGCCGAGCACATCGGCGAAGTGCTCATCGCCACCGCATCTGGCCTCTTCATCGCCATTCCCGCCTTCATGGGATTCTATTTCCTGCGCAACAAGCTCCAAACCGCCATCCATCACCTGGAGAGCGAAGCTTCGGCCTTGTTCCGCAATGCACCCTATGATTACCTCAGGGATGCGGATGTCGGCCAGGAAGAGACCTTCGCAGCGATGCCGCTGTGGATGCAAACCGAGCAGGCAGCCGCACCGGAATCCTTCTGATGCCTCAATCCTTTCCCACCCTAACAATCAAAGACCATGGCAGGCGGCGGCGGCAGTACTGAAAGCGGCGAACCGGAGTTCCAGATCGCGCCGATGATCGACGTGTTGCTGGTGTTGCTCATTTTCTTCATGTGCATCACCACTGCGGAGATTTTGAAGGTGGATTCGTCCATCACCTTGCCGGTATCGGCCAGTGCCAAACCGCACGATGCGAAGATGACCAAACAGGAAATCGCCATCAACGTGCGTTGGAACGCCCAAGCCAATAAGGCCACCGTCTTGGTTGAAGACAAGGAATTCAAGACACCTGGTGACATGATCGCTTACCTGAGGAGCCGCATCGAGGCCAAGCCCAACATGCGTGCCCTCATCCGTGGTGACCGCATGTTGCCGGCCTCCGAGATTCAGAAGGTGATGGACCTCGTCGGGCAAGCCACATTCGTGGATATTGCCTTCTCAGCAGCCAGCAAGGAAAAAGCCAAATGAAAAAGCGCCACAAGAAGGAATCCTCTGAAGTCAACCTCGGCTTCCAAATCGCTCCGATGGTTGACGTGGTGTTTGTCATCATGCTCTTCTTCATGGTGCTTGCCGGGGCCGTTCAGACAGAAAACACCCACAACACCAAGTTGCCCGGCACCATCCCAGTGAAGGATGACACGCCGACACCCGACGAAATCTCCATCCGCATCGAGGACGACGGGCAGGTGTTTCTCAATGACGAGCCAGTGGACAAACCTGAGGCCAAGACCTTGCCGGAGTTGGCTGGTAACCTCATCAACCTTCATAACCTCTCCATCTCCGCCAATTCCCCCGAGGTGATGGTGACCATCTACGCCAACGAACTCGCCCGCTATGAGCGCGTCATCGATGTTTTGGATGCCCTCACCCGGGCAAAAATCGGCAATGTGACGTTTCAAGCCGTCGCGCCAGAGTAAATTGTTTCTGAGTTTGAAAAGCCCCCAACCAACCCGACCCTTATGAACCATCAGGAAGAATACGAACAAGAGCAGGACCAAGATCTGGAAGAACTCGAAGCCATGGGTCCAGCACCCATCACCAAATTGACCTTGTGGGATAAAATGGGCGGTCGCGCTCTAACCGTCGCGGTGGTGGTCCACTTGCTCATTCTAGCACTTGGGGCATTTTGGATTTTCCAAATCATCAAGCAGCCTGAAATTATTCCGGACTTCTTGCCGCCAGGCGGCGGTGGCGGCGAACGCAGCGCGGATCACGCCGTCAAGGAGAAGAAAATGAAGACGATCGTGCCCATCTCCAAAGCCAAACGGGTGGTGGCGGAAGGGGCTCGCTCCACTTACACAATCCCTGACCAAGGCGATAAATTCGGCGAAATGTCCCCTCTCACGTCTCTCGGCGGCGGCGGCATGTCCGGCGGCTTGGGCGGCTCCGGTTCGGGACACGGCTTCGGCAAAGGCAGCGGCAGTGGCAACGGCTTTGGCAACGGCAAAGGCAAGGGCCACCTCTTCGGACTGCTTCCCCCAAGCATGAAGAAACGCTGCGACAAGGATGAACGACTCAAGCGCATCGCCGCAACCGGCGGCACTCCTGCCTGTGAGGACGCTGTCTACAAGGGACTACAA
>JBAXCM010000541.1:0-3269 GCA_037141475.1 Verrucomicrobiota bacterium
CACTTCCACTTGGTCCTCCCGCCAGGAAGTTGTTAAAAAAATCCTGACTTACGGCGGCAAAAAATCCAATAGCGAACTCAAGTTCAACTTCAATCCCGTCTGGGAAAGCGTGACAATTGAATACGCCCAAGTGACCCAGAACGATGGCACGGTGCGCAAAATCCAACCGGAAGAAATGAACCTGCTGGATGCCGACTGGGTAGCCAGCGCGCCACGTTATCCAGGCGCCAAAACCTTGGTGGTCTCGCTGCCGGGGGTCGAGGTCGGGTCCACCGTCGCCTATGCCATCGTGACAACTGCCAAGGACCAGCCGATGTTCCACGCTGCCTACGCGTTTGCCAGCCGCGATGCGATCAAGGATACGGAGATTTCCTATGACATGCCGGCTCAGCTCGATCCCCACTTGGCCATGAACTTTCCCAAGGACGGTCACTTCACCGAGGTCGTTGGTGACGAGCGCCGCAAACTTACATTCCACTGGCAGCACATCACCCCCCAGGCCGCCGAAAATCTCACCCCGCCCGATTGGGTGGACGCACCGAATTTCACCATGAGCACTGGCAACTGGTGCGACTACGCCAAGGCCATCGGCACGCGACTGAAACCGCTGTTAGAGGACCAGCCGGCCAGCGTCTCCAAGGCCAAGGAACTGGCCGCCGGCCACCGCAAGCCACTGGCCAAGCTTACCGCCATCCGTGATTTTGTTGCTAGGCAGATCCGCGCCACGGCACCTGGGTTTTCGGAGTTGCCCCTCACCGTGGCATTTTCACCGGCAGATGTCACTCTCAAGGACGGCTACGGCCACAATGCAGACCGGGCAATTCTCCTTCACGTGCTGCTCAAGGCCGCAGGTTTTCACTCCGAGTTAGCCCTCGCCACCACAGCGACCCGCGAACCGGCCTTGCAGCGGCGGGGCCTAAATATCCCGGAAAATGGATATTTTGACAGCCTGGTCTGCCGCGTCAAACACCCGATCACCGGCGAATGGCTGCCGCTGGATGCATTGAGCCAATACGCGCCGCTTGGTGTCACCGGGCTGGACCAGCAACCCGGCTACACCTTGGATGGCAAGACGTTCACATGGGCAGCGCCAGCCGCGATGAAAGACGGCCATGACGTCCGAGTGGCACTGGTGTTTGATGCTGAAGGAACCGCGCTCATCACTCTAACCGAGCGACTGCATGGCATGGCCCACCTTGAGTTCGCCGCGAAATACCGAGAGATGACCCAGGAGGAACGCAAGCGCGATTTCCAAGGCTTGGTCAGCGAAATTTCCCAAAACGCCTGCCCTCAGGGGGATCTGGTCACCGACTTCACCTACCCGGGGACGCTCAAATATTCGGTTAAAGCGCCTCATTACGGCGCAAAAACCGCCAGCGGCCTCTATTTTGATCTGCCGGGAATGCCCCAGCAATGGGTTGCCACCGACAGCAATACCCGTCAGCGGGCGCTGTTGGTGGCTCAGGATAACCGCTCGCACATCGTGTGGCAGGTGAGCGCGCCCGCCGGTCTCAAGCCCGTCATCCAACCCGAATCTCTCAACTGGGACGGTCCCGCCAAGTTTGGCACCATCAAGTTCACTGCCGAGGCTCAACAAACTGATGGCTCCACGCGCCTCACCTACACCTTGGATCAGGACACCCAGCCCGCCATGATTCCCGCCGCCAATTATTCTGACCTACTCGACATCAACCTTCGCTTTGGGCATGCCGCCGCACGCCGGGTGCTACTGCGCTGACCCATCGAGCATGGCCCAGAACTCGGTGTTCGACGTCGCTTTCGACAATATCCACCGTGCTAAGGGACTGATGAATCATCACACTGGGGATCCATTCTCACGCAAGCGGGCTGATCCAACGGAGGCCGGGGAAGCGGGTGAAATCGGCGTCGCAACTGTGGAGTTCGGCCTGATGTTCCAGAGCAAGCGCGGCGAGCTGGGCATGGGTTGTCAGATTGCCGCCGGATCCGAGATGCGCTAGATCAATTTTCCAATATCAATGCCGGTGCTTCCCTTCGAGGATGGGGCCCCACCACGAGAAATATTCGTAAGTCTTAACAATGTTTTGCAAAGCGGGTGCGAGCGGGTATAATCCGGCCATGAGACCGCTATTACATGCCTTGTTTGGGGTCGTTGTCCTATTTTCGTTCAATGCTTGCCAGACGACTCCCGGCAAACAGGAACCGAACCTGGGCCCATTCGACAGCCAAGGCCGTTACGTGGATGCGTGGGCCGATGATCCGTCGAAGTGGCGGCCGTACACGCCCAAAGATGTGGAAGTGGATCCACCCAGGATTGCATCGAACGAACAACCGTCGCCAAATTCCGTGCCACTGCCCGGTCCCATCGCATCGGCGGATGTGCACCCCCCTCATAGCGGATCAGGCTCCCCGAGAACAACGACAAAGGTAACCAGCAGCAAGACCAAGGCTGATACGGATCGGACTGCCAAGACCAGCAGCAGCAAGACCAAGGCTGATACGGATCGGACAACCGCCAAGACTGGCAGCAGCAAGACCAAGGTCGATACGGATCGAACCTCCAAAACTGGCAGCAGCAAGACCAAGGGAGACACGGATCGGACTGCAAAGACGTCTTCAAAAAACCAATCCAGCACGGCCAAAACCGTCCCCAAGCCCAAGAGTGCCGTTGTTCACCATACGGTCAAGCCAGGGGATTCGCTTTACAGCATAGCGGCAAAGTATGGTTGCTCGGTGAACGCACTGAAGGAAGCCAACGGGATTTCTGGCAGCATCATCCGGGACGGCAAGAGCTTGGTCATTCCAGCCCGCAAGTGAGCATCACGAGCTTGCGGAAAAGCGGGCTCAACCCGACTCTGAGCCGGTGATTTCCCCTGGTGCAGTCATTATTTCGGTATTGCCCGTCTATTTGCTCCTCGTGGCAGGGGCCTTGCTGCGCAAGGTTGGCGTGCTGCGTCCCGAACATGACGCAGGCGCCATGCAGGTGGTTTACTCAGTGATGCTGCCGTGTTTTATCCTCGACCAAATCCTCGGTGCCGAGGTTTTGCGCAGCGGTACAGCGGTCGCCTGGGGCATCACTCTAGGCTTTGTCCTACTCCTCTCTGGAATGTTCACTGCCTGGTGCATGGCCCGGGTCTTGGGTCTGGAACGCGGCACCGGCCTGCGCACGTTTACCGTCGCCGCCGGCTGCCAAAACTACGGTTTCACAGCCATCCCTGTGCTCTCAATTCTTTGGGGCAGCAGTGCCTGCGCCATGCTTTTCGTCCACAATATCGGGGTCGAGGTGGCCA
>JBAXCM010000542.1:0-3264 GCA_037141475.1 Verrucomicrobiota bacterium
CTTGTAGCTAGTCGCAGCGGCTATCAGCAACGTCGCCGAATCCGCACCGCTAACGGAAATGTTGTCTTTCGCCGCACTCGTTTTACCGCCTTGTGCTAGAACGTGGACGCGGGCTTGAAATTTCAGTGCCCCGGGGACGCCGTTGGCCGCCGCGTTCACGCCACGCATGACGAGAGAGCCGGGCGACTCCGCCTCGATCGAGGCTTTTTGCGGCGTGGTCATCGCCGCGGTGAAGTTGATTTGGCCTGGCTTGTCAGCCGTCAGCCTAACCACTATCACTTGATCCACGGGGCTGGAGAAAACCTCGCGAACGAATTTCACTCCGGCGACGGTGTAGGTCATTCGGGCAATGGCGCTGTCGAGGTCGAGCTCGCGCCGGTAGCCGGTCACATCGCCGGTTCTTGGGAAAGCCAGCTTCAAGTCCCCCAGCGGTTCATAGGGCATTTGCTTGAGCGGCCGTGCCATCATTTTGCCGCCGATGAGACCATGCGCCTCAGCGAATTTTCCCGCAAAAATGAGTCGCCGGGCTTCGGGCAGGGCTTGGAGGGCCTCCGGGCTGCTGGGGTCGTAGGGCCCTCCGGCCCACAGCGTGCCCTCGTTGAGTTGTAGCCGTTCCTGGTCCACAGCCCCAAATACCATGGCGCCGAGTCGCCCGTTGCCGACCGGCAGAGCCTCGACCCATTGCCCAGCCGGCTTGTCGTACCACAACTTCATATCTTGCGCCGCCGCGGGCTGCCCGGCACAGGCGGCACACACGAAAGCACCCATCAGTAACTGCGAAACGTAGGCATTCTGGCGATTCATGATTTTCGGTCGGGGTAAGGTGCTAGGCCATAACGCGTGCCAGGCTGCCGGTCTTTCATGCCGTTGACTGGAGAGGCATGGACGGGATCGATGAAAAATTTTTCCATGGGATTTCCTCTCTTGCGCTCCAGCTGATGCGTGCCATAGTCCGCCTGCCTTCCAGTTAGCAACTACAACCATCACATCCAACGCTGCTCGATTATGAACTTCACCCTCAAGCCCAAGGCCATCCAAACTGCGGTGGCAAAACTGCAATTCCGGACCCAGGCGTTTATCGATGGCAAGTTTTGCCCGTCTGCCTCGGGTAAAACCTACGCCTCGATCAATCCTGCCAACGGTGGCAAAATCACCACCATCGCCGCCTGCGATGAGAACGACGTCAACCGCGCCGTGGCAGTGGCCCGCAAGGCGTTTGCGGATGGCCGCTGGTCCCGCCAGAGTGCCGGCGAGCGCAAGGCGGTGTTGTTGAAATTCGTGGAATTGCTTGAGGCGAACGCGATGGAGATCGCGTTGCTGGATTCGATAGACGCAGGCAAGCCGATCTATGACTGCGTGAATATTGACATACCCGACGCGATTCATTGCATCCACTGGCATGCCGAACTCGTCGATAAACTCCACGAACGTGTTTCACCTAGCGGACCGGATATCGTCTCCATGATCGTCCGCGAACCGATCGGCGTGGTCGGCATGATCCTGCCATGGAATTTCCCGGCCCAAATGCTCGCTTGGAAAATCGGCCCGGCACTGGCAGCTGGCAACAGCCTGGTGGTCAAGCCCGCCAAGCAAACGTCACTTAGCGCCTTGCTCATCGCCGAGTTGGCGAGCGCCGCAGGCTTGCCCGATGGCGTGCTCAACGTGGTGCCGGGAGCCGGCTCTGTGTTAGGGCCGGCGCTCTCCCGGCACATGGATGTGGACATGGTGGCCTTTACCGGATCGACGAGTGTTGGGCGCGACTTGCTGCGCCACTCGTCGGAAAGTAATCTCAAACGAATCATCCTTGAGCTTGGCGGCAAGAACCCGCAGGTGGTTCTCGCCGATGCCGATATCGATCTGGTCGCTCCTCACGCCGTGAATTCCGCGTTCTGGAATATGGGCGAAAACTGCAGCAGCGGCTCCCGTCTGATCGTCCACCGCAGCATCAAGGACGCCTTGGTCGCCAAAATCATCGCTGAAACAAAGGCATGGCCGATTGGCGATCCGCTGGATCCGAGCACCCGGGTTGGCCCGCTCATTGAGCCGAGCCACATGCAGACGGTGCTCAATTACATCAAGGTTGCCCAATCCGAAGGCGGCAATCTGGTGCTCGGTGGCAAACAGGTGCTCAAAAAGAGCGGGGGTAATTTTGTCGAGTTGACGATTTTCGACGATGTAACTCCGGCCATGACGATTGCCAAGGAAGAGATTTTCGGGCCGGTGCTTGCGGTCATCCCTGTCGATAGCGACGAGGAAGCCATCGCTGTGGCTAACGACACAAACTACGGCTTGGCCGCCTCCTTGTATACCAGCGACCTCACCAAGGCCCATCGCTATGCCCGCGCCATCCGCGCCGGGGTGGTGTCCGTGAATACGTTCTCAGAAGGCGATCTAACCACTCCGTTCGGCGGCTTCAAGGAATCAGGTTTCTTTGGCCGCGATAAATCGTCCTATGCCCATGAGCAATACACCGAACTCAAGACGGTGTGGATGCAGTTGGGTTGAGACAGGCAGAAACGATAACTCTGAACATTGAAAGAGATAGGGGGCGGAGGCCGGATTTGGCACCGATATGAAGCCCCTGTGTCTTCAACAAAAGCCGTTAAAAATTAACATTATTTCCAAATTCAGCATGAAAAAAAACTCGACCCGGTTCCACGGGGTATTTACCGCACTTGTGACGCCGATGAAGGCGAATGGGGACGTTCACGCGCTCAAACTCGAGCGGTTTGTGGACCATCAGATTCGTCAGGGGATTCACGGGCTTATTCCGTTAGGGAGCACTGGGGAGTTTTATGCGCTCACTCCTGCGGAGCGCCAGCAGGTGATTGAGATCACGCTGGCGGCCGCAGCGGGGCGGGTGCCGGTGGTGGCGGGAGCCAATGCGTCATCGACGCGAGAGGTGGTTGCCTTTGCGCGACAGGCTGAGCAACTCGGCTGTGCCGGGGTGTTGCTCGCCGCGCCGTATTACTCGTTGCCGACGCCTGATGAGTTGTTTGTCCACTTCCGCACGGTCAACGATGCCATTGGTATTCCGATCATGTTGTATAACTATCCGGGCCGCACGGGTGTGGACATGACCCCGCAATTCATTGCCAGTCTGACGGCGCTTGAGAACATCCGCTACATCAAGGAAAGCAGTGGTGACATGTCCCGCATGACCACATTGATGAGATTGTGCGGGGATCGCATGGGGGTGTTTTGCGGATGCGACACCATCGCTTTGGAGAGTTTCATGATCGGTGCGCTGGGTTGGGTGGGCGG
>JBAXCM010000543.1:0-3252 GCA_037141475.1 Verrucomicrobiota bacterium
TTGAGGCATTGCGCATCTGCCGGCCGCCGACAGTTAAGGAATCCGCCTTGCCCGTTCCTTTTGTCTAAAGCGAGGTCGAAGACTGAGTTCTGAGCGATGGAACGGCAGCGAACGAGGGGCTAGCAAGGATATTCAACGCGGGGTGTTCGGCAGACCGGTCACCCAACTGCATGTCGTGTGAATCCGTGCGGCTGTCTCCCATACCCAATGGGTCGAGCTTGACGGGAACCCGTGCATGCAGGACTCCGAGCCCATGCTCGCCATGAATACCAGCCTGCTCTGCCACCCGCTCAAGAACAATTCCATGGAACCTTTCGTCGGCGAAGTATTCAACCATCGGTTACTAACCCACTCAAGCCATGGGTTTTCAGCAACTCAGCGAAATCTCCAACATTCCGTATCGATATTATCGTGCTTCTGGGCCGCCCTCAAGCCCGTACAAATTACACTGCGATAAGAATTTCCGAGTACAAGTTGGTGGCAATTCTAGGATTTCAGATTCAATTTCGGGATCCACTGCTATCGAACTTTTTTTGATTGAGAAAGGCGCGGGGGGAAATGAGAATGATGGGGTGAGCACGCAGCCCCACAATGTATTGCCCCGACCAGCAATGGCGGGGGAGATGGTTCCGGCGGATTATTTCCGGCGGCTGGAACGCTCCGAGTTGTGTCAGGGCGGCCGACCGCTAGAGGTCGATTTGGGCTGTGGCGATGGCGCGTTTTTATTGGAAATGGCGCGGCAATTTCCTGACCGGGATTTTCTGGGGGTGGAGCGCTTGTTAGGCAGGGTGCGCAAGGTGTGTAGAAAGCTTACGCGCCAACATCTGACGAACGGTCGGGTGCTGCGCTTGGAGAGCCGATACACGGTTGAGTGGCTGCTGCCGGAGGCGAGTTTGGCGCGTTTGCACCTGCTCTGCCCCGACCCGTGGCCGAAGGTACGGCACCACCGGCGGCGGCTGGTGCAGGTGGAATTTGTGGAGGCGTTGCGACGGGCGTTGGAGCCGGGCGGTGAATTTTTATTCATGACCGATCACGAGGAATACTTCGCGTGGGTAGGCGACAAGGTGGCGGAGTGCGGTGGATTCGAGGTGCTGGAGTGGCCGGAAGGCGCGTTTTTCTATCCGAAAACGGATTTCCAGCGGCAGTGGGAAGGCGAGGGCAAGATGATGTGGCGGCTTCGCTACCGCAAGCCGCTGGCCTAACGGTGCTTGAGGCGCAGCGATGAATGGTCAACAAAGCCGTTCAGCAGAAGGTCGCCTGCGGCATCAATGGTGAGGGTGACAGCGCCGGATTGCTCCTGATCGAAGACGTAGATGCCGCTGGCACGCCAGAAGGCCGTTTGCTGGGGTGGCAGGCGTTCCTCGATGGGAAACTCGGCGTTGGAGGCGATGATGGCGGCAGGATGGACATTTTCCAAAAATGCGTCGCTTAACGACACATCGCTTTGATGGCGGCCTGCGATGATCACGTCAGCTGTGAGGTCGCGACCCTGTGCTAACATCTTTATTTCTGTGCTCATGCCGGCGTCGCTGGTAAATAGGATTTTCCAGCCATGCCAGTGGAGCCGATAGATGGCGACGCGCTCATCGGCACGGGTGACGGTGCTGGCGGGATCCGGGGCGTAGAGGATTTCGAGGGTGGCACCGTCAGGCAGGGGAAGTGCTGCAATGGCAGCCGCTTGCAGGGTGCGGATGCCGGCCTTTGGCGCGTCATTCAGCCATGCCTGATAGCCCGGGCTGCGGGCGCGGCCCACTGGTAGCAACACCTGGCGGATGGGAAAAGCCGCCCAGACGGGAGCTCCGCCGCCGAGGTGCCGGCCGTCGGGATGACTCAGCACCACCGAATCCGGGGCCACCCCAAGCTGCCGCAACGAAGGCACCAGCCGCCGCTTGAAGCCGAAGCTATCGCCACAATCCAGCAAAACAGCTCCGCTATTGGCGGTGGCGAAGCAGGCCGCCGCCGCACCGCGGTCGAGGGCATACACCAGCAGGAACGGTTGCTTGGAGTGGCGGACATTAAAATGGCCGCCGGGAATGGCGGCCATGATCGCGGCGCTGGAGGCACAGGCATTGGCGACGACGGCATTGGCGCGGTTGACCAAGCAGGCGGCCTTTGGAGCGATCGGGTACAAGGCTGCTGCCAGCATGGCCACTGCCAGCAGCACAAACACCAGCGGCATCAGCACCAGATTGGCCAGCAAGGCGATGGGAGTGACCAGGCCGAAGTGATAGATCGTCAACGGGGTGGAGCCGATCAAGGCGGCGAGGGAGACGGTGAGGGATTGGGCGAGGTGGCGGCGGCTCTTTAGCCAAAGGTTTTGGAAGCGGGTTAGGAGCGTGGTTGGCTGATAGAGCGGTGGTTGGGCCAACCACGCGAACGCCCGCGACGCCCAGTCGGTGCCTAGGGCGATGGCGACGACGACGCCGTAGGACAATTGGACACCGGGCTGGAACAACAAATTGCCATCCCACAGGAGCATGATGAACAAGACCAAGCCGAGGGAATTGAGTAAATCGGGCCGCCGTCTGAAGACAAAAGCCCCCAAGAATACCGAGGCCATCCAGGCCGAGCGCAGTGCCGGCGGACTATTGCCAGAAATCCACGTGTAGCCGAAGATCGCCGGCAACAACGCCAGAATCGCCCAGCGGCGCGGCACCCCTGCCACTCGCAGCAGCACCCAAAGAATACTCGCGACCATCGCCACGTGGGTGCCACTCACCGAAAAGATATGCAGGGTGCCGCTGTTGCGAAAGTCTGCGATCAATTCGTCGGCATCCGGTTGCACATCGCCGATGACCACCGCGCGGATGACGATCGCCGCCTGGCTATCCTCCGCCAAGCCTGCCGTCACTGCGTTGCGGAAACCCAGCCGTACCTGAGCGCCCCAAGCCGCCAGCCGGCTTGTCTCCACCTGGCCGTTGCTCCATGACGAGCGAAACACGGCAGCCACTCCCAAGCGGCGCAACCAGGCTCCTTGATCGAATTCCCCCGGATTGCGGGAGATCGGCAGCGGTCGGAAATTTCCTCTGGCGCGCACCAGTGATCCGGCCACCGGGCTTTCGCCGCGGCCTTCCCACCAAACCCGGGTGCCGTCATAGCGACCGCCGCGCAGCCGCACTGGAGCCACCCATGAACCGCGCTCGCCCTTGCCATCCTTGAGCGCCCGCCCCTCCACCCAGCCTCCCACCGGCTCTAGCCATCCAGCCGCAGCCGCCTCCCGCTGGTGGTTGCGCCAAGTGAAAATCCCCAGCG
>JBAXCM010000544.1:0-3249 GCA_037141475.1 Verrucomicrobiota bacterium
CTTCAGCGGCGTGATAGGCCCCGCCCGGGTCGCGCATGGTCGTTAGAAGGTAGCTAAAAATACCTTCGGCGACGTTTTGGAAGAGCGGGTTGGCGGAGATTTGCCATGCGTCCAGATAGGCCAGTGCCAGTTGTGCCTGATCGTAGAGCATTTTTTCATAATGCGGGACATGCCAATAGCGGTCCACGGAGTAGCGGTGAAAGCCTCCTCCGAGATGGTCGTGGATGCCGCCCAGCGCCATGGCGCGGAGGGTGCCCTCGGCCATCGACCATGCGCTGGTAGCTGCGGACGACCCGTGGCCGCCACGTTCGACGAGTTGCAGCAGGGTGCGGATGACGGTGGGGCGGGGAAATTTGGGTGCGGAGCCAAACCCACCCCATTCGGCGTCGAAACCATTCTGGCAATCCTCCAGAAACCCGTCGAAGACTTTCTGGCCTGTTAGTTCAGTGGTTGTGGCACGGGTGGCTGCGGCACGTTGGAGTTGGTCGAAGATTCCGGCGGCGTTCGCTTGCAAACGAACCCGTTCGTCGCGCCACAAACGGGCGAGTTCGTTGCAGACGCGTGGAAATCCAGGTCGGCCTTGGCCATCGACGGGCGGGAAGTAGGTGCCGCCGGCGAGCGGTTCGCCATCGGGAGTGAGCCAGACGCTCATGGGCCAGCCACCCTGACCGCTGCTGGCCTGTACAAATGCCATGTAGGCGGCATCGAGGTCGGGCCGCTCCTCACGGTCCACTTTGATGTTGATGAAGTGCTGGTTCATCACCCCTGCGATCGCCGGGTTCTCAAAACTCTCGTGCTCCATCACATGGCACCAGTGGCAGGTCGAGTAGCCGACGGATAGAAATACCAGCTTGTCCTCGGCGCGGGCCCGGGCAAAGGCGTCCTCGCTCCAGGCCTGCCAATCGACGGGATTGTGGGCGTGCTGGAGCAGGTACGGGGAGGTTTCGTTAATCAGCGCATTGGGCATTTGGCAACTTATACCGAACCCGTATATTTGTGAAATTTTTGCTTTGGGTTTGTTTGATGGGCGAGTCTGGGGTATTGGCAATCATCCAGCCCCATGCACCCTGCGCTCTCATCACCGAAGTTGTTCCACATCAGTCGTCGCCGCTTTTTGCAAAGCGCCTCGGCTTCTCTCGCCTTCGCCAGTCTCGGGGCATACGGCTTGGATTTGGTCAATCGCAAGCCCAAGCGAGTCGGCCTCATTGGCACCGGTTGGTATGGCAAGAGTGATTTATTCCGCCTCATGCAGGTGGCCCCGGTGGAAGTGGTGGCCTTGTGTGATGTGGATAAGCACCTGTTGCAAGGTGCCGCGGAGCTTGTTAGCCAGCGGCAGAAGTCGGCCAAGGCACCGCGTCTGTTCAGTGACTACCGCGAGATGCTCAAGCAGAAAGATCTGGATATTGTGCTCATCGGCACCCCCGATCATTGGCACGCCTTGCAAATGATCGCTGCCGTGGAGGCCGGCGCTGATGTCTATGTCCAAAAACCCATCAGCGTGGATATTGCCGAGGGCGAGGCGATGCACGCTGCCGCCCGCAGCCACCAGCGTGTCGTGCAGGTGGGCACCCAGCGCAAGAGTACACCACACCTTATAGACGCCAAGCGCCGGGTGATCGAGGCTGGTCTGCTCGGGAAAATCGGACACGTTGACCTTTGTTGTTATTATGGGATGCGGGCCACTGGCAACCCGCCGCTCGAACCCGTGCCCGAATTTCTGGATTATGAAATGTGGAGTGGCCCTGCGCCGCTGCGCCCATACGACGGGTTGCCGCACCGGCGCTGGTGGCGCGCCTTCATGGAATATGGCAACGGCATTGTGGGTGACATGTGCGTTCACATGCTGGATACCGCCCGCTGGATGCTCAATCTTGGCTGGCCGCTGCGCGTGAGTTCTTCCGGCGGCATTTTTGTCCAAAAAAATGAACGGTCTAACATTTCTGACACGCAGTCGGCCACCTTTGAGTACCCTGATCTAACGGTGAGCTGGGAACACCGCACCTGGGGCGAGGCGCCTGACCCGGATTATCCGTGGGCCTTGTTCATCTACGGTGAGAAGGGCGTGCTCAAGGCCAGCACCCAGCGCGCTGATTTCATCCCGCACGATAAACAGGGCCAAGCCATCCACTTCGATTGCGTGTACGAGCGGGAAAAGTTTCCCGAGGACGTGACGGAATCGGATATCGAGCTGAATGCCGCGCCAGCCACCCGTCTTCACATGTTGGATTTTCTAGCGGCCATCGACCAGCGCGGCCGACCGGTAGCCGATATTGAGCAGGGGCATATTTCGACGGCGAGTTGCATATTGGCGAATCTGGCGATGCAAGTGGGCCGCAGTCTGGTTTACGATCCAAAGTTGCGACAAATCACCGGTGATGCGGCGGCCACCAAGTTGCTGCGGCGTCCCTACCGCCAGCCATGGCAACACCCGGAATGCTGAGGTCTGAGGGTGGAAAATTTCCACTTGGCAGAGGAGGGGTGATGCGCCACCTTGGCAGCATCATGATTCGCTTTCTCCATACCCGCATCCGCGTCAGCGACCTGGACCGATCCATCGCCTTTTACACAGCCCTCGGTTATCGGGAGGGCGATCGCAAGGACTCGCCGCAAGGCAATCGTCTGGCATTTCTTCGTTTGCCGGGACAGGAAGTTTTGTTGGAATTGTGTTACTCGCCCGAATATTCCGCCACTTGTCCCGAGGACTTGATGCACACATGCCTTGGGGTGCCGGACATCGTGGACTATTTCGGTGAAGTGGAAGCGGCGGGTATCGAGATTTGGCCGGGCGGATGGCGCGAGAAATTCAACTCGGGAGGCCGAAAAATGGCATTTGTCACCGATCCCGACGGCTACGAAGTCGAGATTTTGGAATGTTAGCCATCGACTGCCCGCCGCAATCTCAATCGGGCTGGGTGGCGAGGGCGCGGAATTCATTGAAGCGCTGAGTCCATGCCTTTTCAAGCTCGGAGGCGCGGGCGGGTTGCTCGGTGGCGAGGTTGTGGGTCTCGGAGCGGTCGGCGTGCAGGTCGAAGAGTTCCCAAGGTTTCTCGTGATCGGCGACGAGTTTCCAATCGCCGAGGCGGATGGCCCGGTTGCCGTCGTGGTACCACCAAAAATAGTCGTGGCTAACCGTGCCATCTTTCTCAAGTACCGTCACCAAGCTTGTGCCAGGGGCGGTGGGCACCGGGTGGCCGGCGACGCTGGCAGGCCATTGACCACCGGCGAGTTGCAGAATGGTGGGGGCGAGGT
>JBAXCM010000545.1:0-3248 GCA_037141475.1 Verrucomicrobiota bacterium
GGTGAGCAGGCCGCTGCCGAGCCACAGCAGGCGTTCCAGAGACACCAGCAATTGGTGGGCTGGTGGAAGATTACGGAATAACCCGCTTTTCAATCGGTGCACTTTGAGTTGGCGATCAAGCACCAGAAACATGATGCCTGCGACCCCCGCAAGGGCCAGCGCGCCGTAGGCGAGCACCGAGGTGGCCGAGTGCAACGAATGAAACAGATTGGGCGAAGGGTCACGCTGAGGACTGACGGTGAAGAGCCCGGAAATGAGTGCGCCGCTTTGCAACACAAATACCAGCGGTGCCGAAAACACCCCAAGCAACGAAATCCGGTACGCCGGGCCAATGAGCAGGTAAAACAAGGTCAGTGACCACGCCAGAAACACCAGCATTTCACCGAGGTCGTGCAAAGGGCATGCCGTGCGCAATTGGCCGCGAACTGAAAGAAAGCCGAACTGGCAGAACATGACGGCCACCATCCACGCCACTGTCCAGTGGGAACGGGTGCCACGGTGCACGGAAATCATGCCCCAAGTGCCGCCAATGGCGGCCAGCAGGGTGGCGATGAGCAGAAACCAGCGGTCCATGCGCTTTCTTGGCACAAGGTCCGACCCACGTGCAAGGCTAACTTTGCAGGGCCAGGTGAAAAGCGAATATTCGAGGCCTCGGCGCGCGAACGTGAGCTGCTGTTTTCCGACGTCAGATGATTCTGGGCTGAAAGTTCTTGTCGTTGGCGATGCCCGTGATGCCGTTTTCGCAGCGCAAAGCCCACAAGCCGTTGTGGTCGCTCTCCTCCTCAAAGCGCATCGCTGCCAACGCCCCCTGCGCGTAGTCCAGTCGGACTACTCTCCGAAGGCATCCTTGAACCTTGCCAGTTTGTCCAAATGCCAGCGGATGTCCTTGTCTTTGCAGGTGGTTTTCATCTCCACGACCAAAATTTGGGGCAGAGGGTCGCTCGCCCTTATTTGGCGTGATGCAAGGCATCGCTCACGGCAGGGAAGAGTTGTTTTTTACGACTGACGACACCGGGGGCGTCAAACAGGGCGTCATCGAGGCGCTTGAAGGGCATTTTAGCTAAGATCGCCTCTTGGCCGACGGCCAAAACCAAGCTATGATGACCGACGATATCAGTGACGGCAAGGACGGCCAAGTCGTAGCGATGGGCAGTAACGAGGGTGCGCAAGGCGGCTTCGAGTTCATGTCGGCGTGCGGCAAATCCCTGCAAACCAAGTTCCTCGACCTGTGAAATGCTCACCGAAAATCCTTCCTCGGTAAATTCCTTGCGGTCGGCATTGAGAAGTTCCGCCGCTGCCCCCGTGGCGATCAGCGAACCAACCCCAAAAAACTCCTCGGCAAACACTTGCGGCTCAATGGCGGCAAATTCGGAGAGCCAAGCGAGCATTTCATGGTCAATCTGCGCAGTGGTCGGCGAGGTCAGGCACAACGTGTCGGAGATGATGCCAGCACACAAACAGAGTGCCACACCCGCCTCCGGTGGCACCTGACGGTAAAAAAACTTGCGAGCCACCAACGTCGAGGTGGATCCCACCGGTTCGTTGAGGTAGCGGATGGGCTCGCGCGACACCAGATCGCCGGCGAGCCGGTGGTGGTCAATAACCTCGGTGATCTCCGCTTCCTCAATGCCAGTGACAGCTTGAGCATATTCGTTATGATCCACCAAAGCAATGCGTACCCGGGGAGGATCAATCAAATCGGATTTGGTAAGAACTCCGATCATTTTGCCACTGAGCGGGTCGATCACCGGCAATAAATCCTGTTCAGAGGAAGCCAGCCGTTTGCGCAAGCGCGAAACCGGCTCGGACGGGCCTACAGTCTGGAATGTTCGTTCCATCACATGGCGCACGGTGCGCGAGCAACGGATCAACGTAGAAGCACTGGCGGTATCTTGGTGGCAACGCAGAAGTACAACGCCATGGCGTGCGGCATGGGCAAGAATATCCCCGGCAACCGGGTTTTCACCAGTGACCAACAAGACGCGAACCCCGCGGTCGATAGCATAGCGCTGGATGATTGGCCGATCTCCGCAAATGACTAGGTACTTTCCGATGTTCTCATCCTGAACAGCGATTTTGAGGCGTTTTTCAACTGCAGCTTGAGACGAGGCTCCGACGAGTAGGATAAGGTCTTCCTCAAATTCCGGCGGGGGCAGCGCGGCACCAAGGCTTTGGGCTTGGAGGGTATCGGCGAGTTTCGCTAATGAAACATGCACTGTCCTAACGCTCAGCCCTTCGGTGTCCTCTGGCAACAGGAGCTTGAGCAAATCGAAATACCGCAGCAGGCCGCACAGATTCCCTTGCTCATCCTCTACCGGCACACAGCGGATCTCGGCAGCTAGCATCCGTCGATATGCCGTTAGAAAAGTGTCAGATACGGTGACCTTGATCACTTGCGGATGGCAAATCATGCCGACGGTGGTGCGCACGTCCGTAATTAGAATCGGCTCGGCCATACCGGCGCGCTCCAGCACCCAGGCAGTGCGTTGGGATATTTCACCGCAACGTGCGGCGATAGCAGTGGGCTGTTCGCCGGTAGCCCGCAGCAAGGCGGCGTGACCGATGGCTGAGCAAATAGCGTCGGTATCCGGGTTTTTATGACCAATGACGTAGAATGGGGACATGGAGGAGAGGACTGAAGGTTAGCAGACAGAAGCCAGAAGACAAGGGGTAGGCAGAGGCTCATGGAACGATAGCCGCAAATTCTGCCTGCCGGTCTTCTGTCATTCTATCACATTTTATCTGGAACCTTGATCCCCAATAGCGAGAGGCCCTGTTGGAGGGTACGGGACGTTAGGTCACAAAGCGCCAAGCGGCTCGAACGGCTGGGCTCAACGGCCTTGAGCACCGGGCAGGCCTCAAAAAATGAATGGAAGGCGCGGGCCAATTCCAATAGGTAATTGGCGAGCAGATTCGGTCGGAAGTCCTCCAAAATGGTTGGCACTACCTCACCAAAGCGCACCAACAAACGAGCCAAGTGAATTTCCTCGTTGTCGTCTAGGACCACTTGGCAAGCGGTGGCGTCGAAGGGTGCATCGAGTTTACGGAAAATCGAGCGAATCCGCACATGTGAGTACTGCAAATAGGGTGCGGTATCACCGTGAAGAGCGAGCATGCGGTCCCAGGAAAACACGTAATCGGTGAGGCGGTTTTGCGAGAGTTCGGCAAATTTCACTGCGCCGATACCGACGGTTTCAGCGATCGCTGCGGCTTCGGCAGCAGGCAGTCCCGGATTTTTCTCGGCGATG
>JBAXCM010000546.1:0-3246 GCA_037141475.1 Verrucomicrobiota bacterium
CTTGGAAGTCGATGGGGGCATCGGAATGGGCACCACCGTTGATGATGTTCATCATCGGCACGGGCAGCACTTTGGCATTGGGACCACCAAGATATTTGTAGAGAGGCACACCCAATTGAATGGCCGCAGCCTTGGCCACCGCGAGTGACACTCCGAGGATGGCATTGGCACCGAGTTCCTTCTTGGTGGAGGTGCCGTCAAGCGCGAGCATTGCGGCATCAATCGAGGCTTGCTCGGTGGCATCGTAACCGAGCAACGCTGGTGCTAACCGGGCGTTGACGTTTTCGACGGCCTGGAGCACGCCCTTGCCGAGGAAGCGGGCCTTGTCGCCATCGCGCAGTTCGACGGCTTCGTTTTCGCCGGTGGAGGCTCCGGAGGGCACTGAGGCGCGGCCGATGGCACCGCCTTCGAGGTGCACGTCAACTTCGACGGTTGGGTTGCCGCGGGAGTCGATGACTTCGCGGCCGCGGATTTCAACAATGGTGGTATAGTCCATGGGATGTTGTGTGTGTGGTATTTGGTTAGTTGGAGAGACAATAAAGATAGAGGACTCAAGACTTCAAGAAAACAGACGTAAGAATAGAGTTTGGAGCAGGAAGGCGATGGGTAGGAAAGTGGGAGAGGGGAAGATCACGAAGTCTGGTCTTGTTTCTTGTATCTTGTGTTTTGCCGTCTTGAGTCTTCTACGGATTGAATGGGGCGATGGATTTGATGGTTAGGGTTTGCATTACTTCGGTGACGGTATCGCGGATTTGGACGGTATCGCCCGGGACTCGGCCTAACAGCGCCTTGCCAACATCGGAGAGATAGGAGACATGTTGCAGGTCGGGTGCGGAATCCCAAGCACCGAGGACGCACATGACGATGGGGGTGGAGGTCGCGTCGCTGAGGGTGACGATGGTACCGATATTGACGGAGGAGGCATCGGAGCCCTTGAAATCGGTGCCGCGGGCGTTGTGAATTTCCTTTTCCAAGGCGGACTGGCGGTGGGCGAGGTATTTTTCCAAATCCTTGGCTGACTTGTATTCGAAGTTTTCTCTGAGATCCCCGTAGGAGCGGGCGATTTTCACATCGTTGCGGTTTTGGGGGATTTTGTTGCGGACGAGGTCATCGAGTTCGGCCTTCTTTCGTTCGAGGCTGTCCCATGAGACGAGGAGGAGTTCTTCGCGTTTTTTTGTGCCCTCGCCGCTGACGAGTTCGGCGGTTTCGGGGCGGATTTTGATGATGCGAGCCATCAGGGATTTTTTTTCCAACTCGCCGAACACTGGGCAATCAAGGAGGCGTCGGGCGAAGTTGCGCGACTCGTTGATATCCATGATGGCGACCAAGTCACCGAGGAGGTTCTTGTCCTCGTTGAGAAGGGTTTGGAGGCGAGATGTTTTGCGGGGTCCATCAGCGAGATGGTCGTTCTCCAGGAGGTTGAGGATGGATGCTCCGACATCGGGACTGAAGACTGAGGCGGCGGGGTGTTTGCGCTCGCGGCAAACCCAAATGAGGGCGTCTGGACCGAGAGCACGGCGGGCCAGGGCCGAGCGCAGGTGGGCGGCGAGAGCAGGCATGCCGCCACGATCCAACAGGATGCGGGCGATTTCGGTGACTCCGCGGGCGCCCGCACAATCGAAGACCTGGACGATTTTTTCGATCCAAACATCGCCATAGGCCTCGGGGAAGGCCTCGAAGACGGCGCGCTGGCGGGTTGATGGCAAGGCCGCGACATCCTCGGCGAGCTTGGATGCATCGACGTTGGCTATGAGGCTGGCGAGACGAACGGCTTTGGGGTCGAGTTCGAGGGCTTTTGACGAGCCGATGACTTCATCGCGGGCGGCGACGAGTTGAAGGGCTTGGCCAAGGAGGACGCGCGAGGCTTTTTTGGCTCCGTCGTCGATATCTTGGAGCAGGCGTTTGAGGGCTTCCGTGTCATTTTCGAACGCGCCAATGTCTGCTGCAATGGCTTCCAAACCGCGGATCATGCCTTTGATGTCACGCGCAGCCTCAAAGTCGGCGACAAGTGCCTCAGCCGGGGTACGATCACCGCCGCGCAGCACGATGGGCTCGGTGCGTTTGGAGGGGATGACGGCGCGGCGGCTTTCGCGGAGGGATTTTTTGGTGGCGTCCCACCATTTTTTGAAAGATGCCTCTGGGATGACGGTGCCGCAGAGTTCTTTTTCGAGCGCTTCACCGGTCATGCTGCCGCCATGACTGTGGAGCAGATGGACGATGAGTTCGACGGGGTCTTGTTTGGATAGAGACCGGAGTTCCTCGATTTGCTCGATTTTTCTAGCGCGGAAATCCTCGCTGGCAATCCACTCGGTTTTTTGGAAGGCAAATTGGAGTTCCATCACCTGGCCCATCGACTTTTCGAAGTCGATGGTAACCTTCTTACCAGGTAGATCCCAGTCGGTGACCTTGCCGGCTCCGAAGGATTTATGAATACAGAAATTTCCGGGAGCCAATTGAGAAAGGCGCTCGCCAACAGATTTGGGAATGCGGCCGGCTTCAACCAGCTTCGCCACGTCAGGATGCATGCGGCGGAAGATGGGAAGCCGACGAGCAAAACGCAAGGCAATCCCGGTAAAAAAATCACTGGGGCCTAAATCTCAGAGTTTAGGAAGCTCGATGGGCGATGTCTGAGCGTCAGGCGTTGGCGTTGTTGGAGGGACGACGCGAGGGCGGGGGGCTCGGACTGGGACCATGCGGCTGTCCAAGGCATGGTCGAGGCTACGCCGTAGAACCCAGATGCGGCGGCGCCAATCCGTGGGGATACTATCGAGATTGCCTTCAGCAGCTAGTTTGCCCTCAAAGATGACTTGTTTGTCCGGGCCGTGGATCATGACTTGGTAGCCGTCGCCTTCACGGCGGATCAGCGCTCCACCATCGGTATCGGAAAAGGTGGCGGTGCGCTTCTCGGGGATGATGATACGCGTTGGATGGCCATCGTCGGAGAGGATGGCCAGGTCGACCATATCGCGGGACAAGTCCCGGTTGTCGGCAGGAGCCTCACCCAGCGTGACCTTAATTTCGATCGGTTTGCCATCTCTGAAGATCGCCAGCGCGATTTCTTCACCGGGTTTTTTGAGGTTGAGCAAGGTTGCCAACTGGCCTTGGTTGACGAGCAATTGGTCGCCGAATTTCCACAGGATATCCTTGGGATGGACAAGGGAGTGGTCCGCCGGCCCGCCGGGGCTAACGGCTTGAACCACGAAGCCGATCCCTGGAGGCAGTGCGGGAATTTGTGTTGTGCTGCTT
>JBAXCM010000547.1:0-3244 GCA_037141475.1 Verrucomicrobiota bacterium
CTGCGGGTACCGTCGCTGCCGCAGCGATCGCCTCGTCTTGTTGCCCGGCCAGAAAGAGGCTCAGCGCCTTGTGATACGTCGCGTAGCCGGGGCCGGCGGCGTCCGTCGGCAAGCTGGCGAATGCGCTGGCTGCCTCGGGGAATTTGCGTGACTGCAGGAGTGCCACAGCATCATCAACAGGAGCGGAAAACAGCGGGCTAACCAACGCAAACAGGGATAGGATAAATGCAGTTTTCATGGTTAGTTAGAAGAGTAGGGCGTCGCCACCAACTCGTCAAGCACGCATCAGCACAAGGCGCTCCCGAACCCGGCAGGGCGAGTCTGGAGCAGGTCGTAAATTCACACCTCACCGAAGCGGGACGCCAAAAGGCGTGAGCGCGATGATTCAGTTAGACGTTGAAGCGGAAGTCGATCACATCGCCATCCTTGACGACGTATTCCTTGCCTTCGATGCGCACCTTGCCTGCTACCTTGGCAGCGGCCTTGCTGCCGGCGGCCACAAGATCATCGTAGTGGACGATTTCTGCGGCGATGAAGCCGCGCTCAAAATCACTGTGAATGACCCCAGCCGCGGCAGGTGCCTTGTCGCCGGCGGTGATCGTCCAGGCTCGGGACTCCTGCACGCCGGTGGTTAGGTAGGTGCGCAAGCCCAGCAGATGATAGACAGCGCCGATCAGGCCGGAGACGCCGGAGTCCGTCACGCCCATGTCTGCTAGAAATTCGGCGGCCTCCTCGGCGGGCAGGTCGCTGAGTTCCTCTTCGATGCGGGCAGAAATGACCACGGCTTCCGAGCCGCTGTGCTCGGCAGCAAAGCGGCGCACCTTGGCGACTTGCGGATGACTGTCGGGGTCGGCCAGTGCGGCCGCCAGTTCATCTTCGGCCACGTTGCATGCGTAGATCGTGCGCTTGGCGGAAAGCAGGAAAAAGTCGCGCACCAAGGGGCGGTCTTCGTCGCTGAAATCCAGGGTGAGGGCCGGTTTCCCTTGGTCGAGGTGAGGCAGCAGGAGGTCGATCAATTCGACTTCGCGGCGGGCGTCCTTATCGCCGCCCTTGGCCTTTTTTTCGCGGGAGACGCGGCGTTTTTCGAGGGCTGCGAGGTCGGCGAGGATCAATTCGGAGTTGATAATTTCGATATCGCGGACTGGATCGACGGTGCCAAGTTCGTGGATGATATCGTCGTTTTCGAAGCAGCGAACAACTTGGACGATGGCGTCAGTTTCGCGGATCGTGGCGAGGAACTGGTTGCCGAGGCCGGCCCCCTCGGAGGCCCCCTTGACCAAGCCGGCGATATCGACGAACTCGATGGCGGTGGGCACCAGACGGTGTGAGCCGGAGATTTTGGAGATCACCGCGAGGCGCGGATCCGGCACGCTGACGATGCCGATGTTCGGATCGATGGTGCAAAACGGATAATTGGCCGCCTCCGCCTTGCGGGTGCGGGTGACGGCATTGAAGAGGGTGGATTTTCCGACATTGGGCAGACCTACGATTCCAGCTTTGAGCATTGCGGCGGCAGGGTGGGGGAGTCCGATGGCCCGCGACGAGCAAAAAAAGTTGCGAATTGGGATTTCCCAAGCCTCTCAACCTGCACAAGCATGGCTACCATGCTGGAACAATGGCTGCCTGTGCCACCGATTCACTCAGATCTCCCCTGAGGATACACCTCCCGGCGGTTCACCAGGCAAAAATTCCGCTGTGGGGATTTTTGGACCGCTGGGTCTTCAGGCGGTGCCAGTGAGTGTGGGGCCTTTGGCGTGGTCTGGCGTTTGCGGGACGGTCGCCGGGGACGGGTCTTGAGGAGGCACTGACTCCATGAGTTTTTTGACGACGGTGGCGTGGGCGTGGTTGGCGGAGATGGCCACACTGATCCAACGAAACTCGTCGCTACCGTCCAGCACGACCTTGAGCATCATCGTGATGGGCACCGCAAGGAGCATGCCCAGCGGTCCCCAGACCCAGCCCCAGAACATCACTGAAACGAGTACGACGAGGGTGGAGATGCCGAAGCGCCGACCCACCAAGAGGGGTTCAACCACGTTGCCGAGGAAATTATTGATGAGCAGATAGCCGCTGGCCACCACCACTGCGTTGGGCACGCCGAACAGAATGAGAGCCAGCAGGGCAGGGGGGATCCCGGCAATGATCGAGCCGATCACCGGGATGTAGTGAAGCGCGTAGGCCAAAATCCCCCATAAAACAAAGAAATCCAGACCGGCGGCCCAACAAAGGAGGCCAGCCAGAAAGCCGGTGGCCAAACTAATGACCGTTTTGATCGCCAAATACCGCTGAATGTCCCTGGTGGCGCTGAGCATTCGGGCTATGTTAGGCCCCCGGGCCAGGCTGATGGCCTCCAAGCGTTGCCCGAACATCTTGGCCTCAGCCAACATGAAAACCGTTAGAATCAGCACCACCAAGAAGGTTCCGAAAAAGCCCACCAAATGCCCGAGCAGGCCAGTGCCCACATCCCAGATTTTTTCAAAGCGGATATTTTGGAGGTTGTCCAGATTGGTGACTACGGCGGTGCGGATTTTCATTTCGGCATCTTCGACGCCCCAAGAGTCCAGGGTTTTTGCGAGTGAACCTGAGACGGTTTGCACCCGGCTGGACAACTCGGTGGCGTACTTTGTATTCCACTTCACCTGCAAATCATCCACCATGGTGGCAGCGAGTAAGATCACACCGACGATGAAGGCGAAATCGACCAAGACGGTGAGCAGCACTGCGATGGCCCTCGGGGCTTTTTTAGCGCAGAGCCAGTTGGTGATGGGCGAGCTGACGGTGGCGACGAAAAACGCCAGCAGGATGGGCAGAAAAAACCCTTGCGCCGCTTTCAATCCTGCCACCAACAGGACCAGAGCCCCCAGTAAGAGGAGCACTCGCCCGGCGTTCGGTCCGCTCATTCGCGATTTGATTTCCATTCGAGGAGGATTAAACATGGCCCGGCCGGTTATGGCAACAACGGTTTTAGACCGATCCATTCAATTCCCCAAAAAATGATCCATGGCAGCGACAGCAAACTGCCCAGAGTGGTTGCCAGCACCACATGCACGGCGATGGACGGGCGTCCGCCATACAGTCGAGCCAGCATGATCGGGGTCATGGCGGCGGGCATGGCGGCCTGGACCACAAGCACCTGCCGCAATTCCACCACGAGTGGAAGGTACTTTGCGGCCGCCAAGATCAGCCCCGGAGCCAGCAGTAAGCGCACCAAGACCGCCCCACCAAGGATTTTCAAGGACGGCCT
>JBAXCM010000548.1:0-3222 GCA_037141475.1 Verrucomicrobiota bacterium
CGTGAGGGCAACGACCTCTACTGGGAAATGATCGAGTCCGGCGTTATCGCCACCGAGCGCGATGACAAGGGCCATCCCAAACTTGATGAGCGTGGCAACCCGGTGCTAACCGAAGGATCCAAGGTCGCCTTGTGCTACGGCCAGATGAATGAGCCGCCAGGTGCCCGTCTCCGCGTCGCTCTCTCCGCCCTAACCATGGCCGAGCATTTCCGCGATGAGGACAATCAGGATGTGCTGCTCTTTGTCGATAACATCTTCCGCTTCTCACAGGCCGGCTCGGAAGTATCGGCATTGCTAGGCCGGACTCCCTCCGCCGTGGGCTATCAGCCGACGCTCTCAGAAGAAATGGCGGGCCTGCAGGAACGCATTACCTCAACAAACAAAGGCTCAATCACCTCGATTCAGGCTGTGTATGTGCCCGCTGACGACTTGACCGACCCAGCGCCAGCCAACACCTTTGCTCACTTGGATGCCACGGTGGTGTTGGAGCGTGCGCTGGCCGAGCAGGCTTTGTTCCCGGCGGTGGATCCGCTGGCGTCCACATCCAAAGCTCTTTCTCCTGCCGTCATCGGCGAGGAGCACTACCGGGTAGCCCGCGGCGTCCAGCAAGTGTTGCAGCGCTACAAGGACCTGCAGGATATCATCGCCATTCTCGGCATGGACGAGTTGTCCGATGACGACAAAATGAGCGTGTTCCGCGCCAGAAAAATCCAGCGCTTCCTCACCCAACCGTTCCACGTTGCGGAAGTCTTCACCAACGTCCCCGGTGTGTTAGTGTCTATCGAGGATACAGTTAGAGGATTCGCCGAGATTCTCGACGGCAAGCTCGACGACGTGCCCGAAGGCAACTTCTACATGAAGGGCGGCATCGACTCCGTGGCCCGTAGTTGAGGAGTGGGATTTCAGGTTTCAACATATACATTTTAAATTCCGCCGTTCATGTCCCTGCACCTTGATATTGTCACGCCGGAGAAAATGGTTTTCTCGGATTCCGTGGAAAACGTCTATCTGCCCGGTGCGGATGGCGAATTGGGCGTCCTGCCCCAACATGCCGGATTAGTCACCGGGCTGAAAGCGGGCGAGTTGCGTTACCTTCACGATGGCAAGGTGGTTACTCTTGCGGTCGGCTCCGGCTTCGCAGAAATCACCCAGACAAGCGTTATCGTTCTCACCGACATGGCGCTGGGCGAAGGCGAAATTGACATCGCCCAAGCCGAGGCCGCCATCCAGCGTGCTCAGGAACAACTTCACGGGGTGGACCACAGCATTGATGCCGAGGAAGTCGCCTTTCTCCAAGGCATCATCGCCAGATCCACCGTTGCCATCAACTTCAAGCGCAGGAGTCAGGCGTAGATAACGCCCATGGCGTTTATTTCGGGTCGGTATCCTTGGGTTGACGTGCGTTGAAACCAGCCGCTTTGTAGCGGGCGAATTGGTCTTGCATGCGGGTTTGGAAGGCTCCCCAGTCTTGGCGGCCCTTGGGAGACCAGACGACCTCGGCGAGAGCCGACACGCGTGGTGCAATCATATATTCAGCATGCGAATCACTGGCGACAAACTCAGTCCACAGGTTGACTTGGCCGCCTAGCAGGTGCTGGCGCTTGTCATCCGGGATGCCCATGGCTGGGTCGAAGGAATAGACCGCTTTGAGTGGCAAAAATCCGCCCATGGCTTTTGGTTCGCCTTGTTGGGCTTGGGGGTAATCGATATAGCAATTGGAGGTGGGCGTCATCACCACATCATGTCCTTCGGTGGCGGCCTTGATGCCACCGGCAGTACCGCGCCAGCTCATGACTGCGGCGCGAGGGGCGAGGCCGCCTTCGAGGATTTCGTCCCAGCCGATGAGGTTTTTGCCTTTGGAGTTGAGGAAGGTTTCGATGCGTTTTGTGACATAACTCTGAAGCTCCTCCTCGTTCTTGAGGCCGTTATCCTTGATCCGCTTCTGGCAGTTGGCACATTGCTTCCAGTTGTCTTTGGGGCACTCGTCGCCGCCGATGTGGATGAACTTAGATGGAAATAGATCAGCCACTTCTCCGAGCACTTGCTCAAGGAACTTGAAGGTTTCCTCCTTGCCCGGGCAATACACATCGCGGCTGATGGTGCCGCCTTCCGGCATGGCCTTCTTGGCCATTTCCTCGGGATTGCAGTTGAGCTGCGGATAGGCGACCAACGCCGCCATGGCGTGCCCTGGAATCTCAATCTCCGGCACGATGGTGATGTGCCGCTTGCTGGCATAGGCTACAATCTCCCTGATATCCTCCTGAGAATAAAAGCCACCATACTTTCCATCCGCACGGTAGTGGTTGGTCTCCTTCGGATCCATGCCGAAGCCAATGCCTGGCCGCCAAGCACCCACCTCGGTGAGTTTCGGATGCTGCTTGATCTCGATGCGCCAGCCTTGGTCGTCGGTTAGGTGCCAGTGAAAGGTGTTGAGTTTCTGGCTGGCCATCAGGTCGAGGATTTTTTCAATTTCCGCTTTGGTGAAGAAGTGGCGGCAGGAATCGAGCATGAGGCCGCGCCAGCGATAGGCCGGCCGGTCCTTGATGACCACCGGGGCGATTTGGAATCCAGCCGGAGCGGGGTGGGGCGCGCCGAAGCTAGCCGCTGGCGGCAACAATTGGCGCAATGTCTGAATCCCATAGAAGAAACCCGCCGATGCCGCCGCACCGATAACCACGCCATGGTCTGACACAGTTAGGTTGTAGCCTTCTTCACCCAGATCAGGCCCGGTGTCGCCGGTCGTTAGGGTCACGCCTGGGTTGGCTTGGCCAGCGGCGACTGTGCACTTGATGCCACTGCTTTGCACGAGGCAGTCTGCTAGGAATTGGGCTGCGTCTCGGCTGGCGGGCAGACTGGCGTCGAAGCCGATTTGCAGGGATGTGCCGATCTGGAATGCAGGCCCTGAAAAATCCACCATTTCCATCGGCATCGGTACCAAGCCGGGGATTGCGGCGCTGGCCGAGCCGAAGGCGGTCAAGGCGGCGGTGGTGAGAGAGATTGCCATATATCTTTTCATGGGGGTTAGTGCAGATGATGGATATTTGAGATGTGGGTTGCTAGAGTTCTTGAAAAGTCAAAGGTGTTGTCGCTAGGTCAAGGTTTTCTGATTGGGAGGAAGACAGAAGGCAGAAGGCAGAAGACAGAAGACAGGAGGCAGGAGGCAGGAGGCAGGAGGCAGGAGACAGGAGGCAGGAGGCAGGAGGCAGGAGACAGGAGGCAGGA
>JBAXCM010000549.1:0-3207 GCA_037141475.1 Verrucomicrobiota bacterium
CATCCGGGGGTTTGGGTGGGACGGGTATTGGCAGCGGCGGGGTGGCCGTAATGCTGGACGACGTGGACGAGTTCATGAATGACGCAGCCCTTGGCCTCGCCTTGCAATTGGCTGCGGAACCACGGCAGGTTCATTGATACTTTGGTTCCACCCGTGTAGGCAGGGATGCCACCCATATCATTGCGAAACTCAAGCTGCACCTTGTCTGCAGCCGTGAAACCATCACTTGGAAGCATCGCGACAATGCGCGGATACCAGTCGCAAACCACCGGCATCAATTCCTTGTCGGCCCACTTGAACAGATCCGGCGCAAGTGTTGTGTCCACCGCAAACTTGTACTTGCCGTCGGAGGTTGCATAGTCGGTGATGACCGGCTTAGGAGCCTCCACGGGAGTCGCCGGTTTTGTTTCCACGAGCACGATTTTGCTGAACAAGCTGCGTCCCGGCAGGGATTGTCCGGATGGGCTTTGAGCGACGTCCGCTGCTGCCGCAGGGCTCTGCACAGCGGCCAGAAGAGCGGCCAGGGCGATGCATGCTGTGAGTCCCAAGTTGAGTTGGGCAGCCTTCCATGAATGACGGAACCTGAAACTGGGCTCGGCGGTGAGATCGGGTGCTTGGAGGTTCATGCAGGTGGCTTTACGGGGAGCCGTTGCTGATGATTGCAGCCAATTGCATGTTTCCAGCTCGATCGCAGGAAACTTCCTTGGCAGCCGTCTAAATAATCCTTGCGGCTTTCACACAACCCACTAACCATCCCGTTGGTGCCTGATCCCTTGGATTGCTTTGACACCGATGTCCAGTTTCACAGGAAGCCATCTGCCTGCCGCCATGAACCAGCCCTCACTCCACCCCCACGGCGGCCTTGCCCCGGCCATCGACGTCCGTTGCCTGCGGGTTGACTACGGTGCATTTTGCGCGGTGGACGACCTCACGCTGAGCGTGCCGCCAGGCGAAGTGTTCGGGTTGGTCGGCCCTAACGGAGCGGGCAAGACCAGCACGTTCCGGGTGCTTACCACACTGATGGAGCCGACGTATGGCGAGGTGATACTCGCCGGCGTCGATGTCCTCGAAGACCAGGCTGCAGCGCGGCGGGTGATGGGCTACATGCCGGATCTGGCTCCGCTGCCGAGCGATCTGAAAGTCTGGGAGTTTTTGGAATTTCACGCGGCGGCATACGGGCTGGGGGCGCGAAGTGTGAGGCGAGACCGGGTTACGGAGTGTTTGGAGGAGGTGGCGCTTATGGAGCAGGCGCAGAGTTGGTGCAAGGAGTTGTCACGCGGGCAAATGCAGCGGGTCGTGCTCGCCAAAACCTTGCTGCACAGGCCACGGGTTCTCATTCTCGATGAACCCGCCAGCGGCCTCGATCCGCTCGCACGCCGCGATTTGCGCAACGCCCTGCGCAAATTGGCCGACGGAGGGGCCACGGTTTTCGTCAGCTCCCACATTTTGAGCGAGCTCGCCGAAATGTGCTCGTCCCTGTGTGTGATGAACCGCGGACGCTTGTTAGCTGCGGGCACCGTTGACGAGGTGCGCCGCCAACTCGGGAGCACCGAACGCACGCTTACCGCCACCTTGCTCACCCGCCAAGACGAGGCCGCCACTTGGCTCAAAACGCATCCGGCTGTCCACGACCTCCACCTCACCGGGCCGCAACTGGTGTTTGGCTTCAGTGGCAGCGACGAGGCCCAAGCCGATCTGCTGGAAGGACTCATTCATCGCGGCGTGAGGCTGCGTGCCTTCGAGGAAAAGCGTTCCTCGTTTGAAGATATCCTGGTGGAAGTCGCCGAATCCAACCGCCGCCCATGAATCCCATCCCACCGCCGAACCATCCCACCAACCACGCCGCCGGGGCCGTTTGGAGCAACCCGATTTTCCGCCGCTATTGCCAGGCACGACTGCGGCTGCGGAGCGCAGGCATCGCCTTGCTGCTCACCCTGCTCATCGCCGGGTTCATTGTGGCGATGGTCAGCTCCATCGGCACCCGCAGTTTTATGACCCCGGTGGACGCCGCCCGCTCCGGCATCATTCCGCTGTTGGTCGTGCAGGGGCTTATTCTATTTGTGTTAGGCACGGCACAAGTGGCTGGCGGGATGACGGCTGAGCGCGACGAGGGGGTCATCGACTACCAGCGACTCATTCCGATGTCGCCGCTGGCGAAGGTGCTGGGCTATTTGTTCGGGCTGCCGGTGCGCGAGTATGTGATGGTTGGCGTGACGTTGCCGTTCACCGCTTGGTGCCTGTGGCGCGGGCAGGTGGCGTGGCGCATTTGGCTGCCGCTCTACGCGGTTGTCCTGAGTTCGGCCTTGCTCTATCACTTCACAGGTCTCCTCACCGGTACCGTGGCACGCAACCGGCGCTGGGCGTTTCTGGCTTCCATCGGGCTGGTGTTCTGCTTGTACACCATCATTCCGCAGATGGCCAAGTTCGGGTTGGTGTTTTTCAAATATCTAACGATCACCCCGGTGTTCGAGGAATGCCTGTCCGGCTTGTTGCCCAATTCTGCCGGAACGATGGTCAGGACCGCCCAGCAGTTGCTACCCACTGTGAAGTTTTTCAACCTGGACTTTTCCGAGGCGGTGTTTACCGGGTTTTCACAGGGCGGGCTGATCTTGACCTTCGTGATCATGCTGTGTCGGAAATGGCGGCAGGCCGAATCTCACTTGTTAGGCAAACTATGGGCCACCGGATTTTTCATCTGGATCCAGGTGTTATTGCTAGGAAATGCCTTGCCGCTGATCGAACCGGGCAGCTTGTTTCCGACGCACGGGCTATCTGGCTTTGCGCGAATCGTGTCAGATTGGAGGCCGCAGCCGATGGAGGCGGTGGCCATGTCGGGCATGTACGGGCTGGTGACGCTGGGATTGATCTTTGTGCTAGGCGGGATCATCACCCCCTCGGCCGATCATCAACTTCGGGGATGGCGGCGGGCACGCAAGCAAGGTGCCGCAACGCTGCCGAGACTGGCAGACGCAGCCACCGCGTACGGTTGGGTGCTGGTCATGGCGCTGGCGGGAGCCGCCGGATGGTTCCTGTTCACGCGGGCCCTCGTCGGATCGCCCTGGTTCCCCGGCCATGCCGTGTCCCTGTCAACCCTCGGGTATTTTGCCGCAATCATGCTCAGCTGTGGCGTCGGCTTCCAAGCATTGCTAGAAGCGAAAGGCGGCCGGGTGGTGGTGCTTGTTGGCATACTGGCGGGGGGGGGGCCGC
>JBAXCM010000550.1:0-3207 GCA_037141475.1 Verrucomicrobiota bacterium
GGGTTACCGCATGAAACACCCGCCCGTGGAATTGCGCGCCCTCACCGGAAAATTGTCAGCCGTCTTTGCCTCCCGCGAGCAGGCCGATTTAGACCGCTTGCGCCAAGTCCTCGGTCTGGCGACGCACAGCGGCTGTCTCACAGCCTATCTCACCAAACATTTCGGCGAAACCCTAACCAATCCATGCGGTCACTGCGACCGCTGCCGCGGCCTGCCGCCACTTCCCCTGAAGCGCTTGCCCTCGCGTCGCCCCAGCGATGACGAGTGGCACCTATTGCCGTCACTCGTCGCCGAACAGCACGCCGCATTGGGCACCCCGCGCCAACTCGCCCGTTTCCTTTGCGGTCTGTCGAGTCCGGCGTGTACTCGGGCTAGGCTCACGCGCCACCCGGCATTTGGGATGTTTTCCGACCTCCCGTTCGCCGATGTGCTGGTTATCGCGGAGTCACTGTGACGGCTCTTCTCTCTCTAAGGAATCGCGTAAACTATGGCAGGTTGGAACCCGCGCTATCAGTTCTCAATGAGTTTTGCCATCCACGGGATATGGGGTCTGTGGAATATAGCAGCAACCTGGGGAAAGGTAGAGGGGCTACTTGCCATCCGGCCGCTTGCAGACCTACCCGACTCAAGCCGGCAGCGCTTTCCGCTTTCGATGACTCAGGCAGGCGGTTAGGCCCAAGGCCAGCAAGCTCCCCAGGGATGGCTCGGGCACCACGGCCACCGCCCAAGCGGCATAGGGTGGCGGGCTGAACGTGCTGGTGTCGCTGCCCGCGTAGCCATAATAGAAATTGAAGTTCACACCTTGGGTATCACTCCAATACACAGGGTTGACGTTCGCGGCGAAGTCATTAGGGCCTGCACCAAAGGCCACTGAGCTGCCGTATTTGTGATCCGCCCCCGGCGTGCCCGGCGCACCAATCGGATCGAGCTGGGTGAATAACGAGCTGAATTGCGCCTGATCGGGCAACTGCCAGGTCACGGTCTCCATACCGGGAAAGGTCAGGCTCGCCGCCCAGTCGTGTGCATCCTGCCAGACTGTGAACAACTTGCCTGGGACATTTCCATCGCGGGTCCAAGTGATGTTTTCAACAGAATCGTACAGGAGATCGGTGCCGTTGATATTCACAACCGTCAAACTGGCTTGGGCTTGGAATGGCGTTGAAATGAACAAAACTACGCCAATTTTGGCAAGAACAGACGGTATATTTGGGTTCATGATTTCAGGGTTTAAGTGCAGAATGATTCAGAGAAATGGGCTGTCGATTTCACAGGCGGGAAATTAGCGAGCCTTTTAGGATCGTCAAGCGGGAGAATTGCAGATCGCCTCAATGACTGATGGCCATGACCAACGCGATGGCCTAAATGATGGCTTTGGGGGATGCCGGTTTTGTCAAATGGGTGGCAAAACCCGCTTCATGGCTTCGTCGAAGGTCATCGTCCATTCCATAGCCCAGCTGGATATTCTCCTTGACCAAGGTCAGATAAGCTTGGATAAGGTTGGTTGCTCGCGGATGGTTCCTTGTGAAATGGATAGTGATTATGAAAACTTCCCCAATGAGTCGGTTGTCAGATGCCTATTTGGCGGCCTTGCAAGCGCATTTCGATCACGGCCAATTGGCAGGTTCGGGAGCGGCGGAGGAAATTGGCCGCAAGGCAGTTGCCATTGGATTGGAGACGTTGGATTTGGCTAGGATTCACCACCAAGCGTTGGCGCAACTTCTCGCCACGAATGGTGGGCCGGGCATTCGCGAGAAGCTGACTGCCTGCGCTGCTGGATTTTTTACCGAGGCCATCACGCCGATCGAAGAGACGCATCGGACGGCACTGAATGCCAACTCGGACTTGCTGAAATTGCATGTGACGCTGGACGAGCGGATGGTTAAACTGGCGGAGGCCAATCGTGAGCTTCAGCAGCAAGTGGCTGAGCGCGCGACGGTCGAGACGGCCCTCAGGAACAGCCAAGAGACCTCCGGTCAGTTGCTTAGGGATTCGCGCATCCTTGAAAGGCACTTGCAGGTGATGGCACACCAAATCCTATCCGCCACTGAGGATGAGCGCCATAAGCTGAGCCTTCAACTCAATGATGTAATTGCCCAGACTTTGCTAGGAATCAACCTGCGAATCCTTGCCTTGAATAACGACGTTGCCACTAATCAAGCCAAACTCGCCCAAGAGATTGCGGATACGCAGCGCTTGGTCGAAGACTCCACACATATCATCAGTCGCTTATTCGCCCGCTCTCGGTGCGATGGCTGCGGATAACGAAACCCGCCCTTCCGATCTGCCGCCTCCTGCTGTCAACTCGCGGATCGGGCGGAACTCCTCGCCATAACGCAGGCCCAGATCGCTCATGTGGCTGTAAAAGCTTTGCAATGTCACGGGTTGGAGATCGGTGATCCTCGCGCTTTCCCACCCGCTTGATGCGAACGAGGATTCCGTGCGCTCACCGCGCAGAGATCCCACCACATGCACCGTCCATGAGGCAGAGTTTTCGAAACGGCTCTGGATGGAAAACGTGCGAGAGTCCGGATCGAAGGTGGTCTCTAGCAATAGTCCGGACGCTGGTTCCGGCAAAATGAGCGGCTTGCGGATTTCAAAATCTTCCACAACGAACGGTTTGCCATCGAAGAATTGTAAACCTGCCTCTAACACCATTTCCACAAATCCGGCCGCCGGGAAGATGATGAGGTTTTCCACTCGGTGATCCTTCAGGAAAGCCATGTGTCGGCCATCAAGCCGGGTGAGCCACGTCGGCATGGCCCGCGACAATCTGACATCTAGCAATCCTTGGCCGCCCGGTGCCAGTCGTCCCTCACGCATGTCGGCGGATTCATTCCACCAGCGGCTTTTGTCCCACGCATAGGCCGGCAGATCGAGCAGCCTGCGCGACGGGGTGAGGGCAGAGAAGTCTATCACTACGCCTGCCAGGTGGAGATCCAATGCGGCCTCTAGCAACGATTCGTGTTCGCGCTCGCGGCGTGCCGAGGCCAGAATGACGGGCTTTGGACTTTCCCCTGCAAGGCATTCTTGGAGCGAGCGTGCCAAGGCGGGATGAGCGCCAATCTCTAGCCACACGTCCGCCCCGAGCCCAGCCACCGCACCGATTGCCGAGGCAAACGCCACCGGTTGCCGCACGCCGCGCGCCCAATGATCCGCATTGCAGACGGTGCCAGCCAGCTGCCCGCCGGTGACGGTGCTGAAAAACGG
>JBAXCM010000551.1:0-3191 GCA_037141475.1 Verrucomicrobiota bacterium
CCCCATCGACGCCTTTGTCCGGACGAGCCTCGCCAAAGTGAGTTTGTCTCCTTCGCCCGAAGCTGACCGGGCCGCCCTTTTCCGCCGCCTCAGCCTCGACCTTATCGGCCTGCCACCCACCCCGGACGAGCTCGCCGCCTACCTCGCTGACCCAAGCCCCAACGCCTACGATCAGGCGGTCGATCGCCTGCTCGCTTCCCCACACTACGGCGAACGCTGGGGCCGAAAATGGCTCGATTTAGCCCGTTATGCCGACACCAACGGTTACGAGAAAGACCGCCCCCGCAGCATCTGGCCGTTCCGCGACTGGGTCATCAAGGCAATCAACGACGACATGCCCTTCGATCAATTCAGCATCGAACAAATCGCCGGAGATTTGCTGCCCAACGCCACCCCGGCCCAACGCACGGCCACTGGCTTTCATCGCAATACCATGCTCAACGAAGAGGGCGGCATCGACCCACTGGAATACCGGTTCCGCGCCATGACCGACCGGGTGGCCACCACCGGAGCCACTTGGCTCGGGCTGACGCTGCAATGCTGCCAGTGCCACACCCACAAGTATGATCCGATCCCACAGCGGGAATATTATTCGCTGATGGCATTTCTCGACAATGCGGATGAGCCGGACTTGGAGCTACCCAGCCCGGATCAAGCCCGCGACGACGCCACGCGAGCCGCCAAAGCTGAAACCTTGTTCGCTGCCCTGCCGCTCCAGTGGCCGGTACCTGATGAACCAGGCGCAGATCCCGCCAACCTGGAATCCCGCCGCAAGCAGGCACTCACAAAGGCCGTGGATGTCTGGCTTGCCAAGCAACGCATGCTCACCGCCGTCTGGCAACCGACGGCACCGGACAAAGCCACTTCGAACCTGCCCCTGCTCACCGTCCAACCCGACGCCACGGTCTTTGTTTCCGGAGACATCACCAAGGCCGATACCTATCAACTGCTTTTCGATAAGCCCCCGGCAGCCATCACCGCCATCCGCCTCGAAGCCCTGCCCGACCCTCGTTTGCCCGCAAGAGGACCCGGCATGGCCTACTATGAAGGCCCCAAAGGTGATTTTCTGTTAGGCGAAATCAAGCTCAGTGCCAATGATCATCCGGTCAAGTTCACGAAGGCCACGGCGAGCTACGCCAAGAACAACTTTGGGCCGCACGCGGAGGCGCAACTCGCCATCGACGGGGATCCGGAAACCGGATGGAGTTGCGCGGAAGGCCAAGGCCGTGCCCACGAAGCGGTGTTCCAGTTGGAACAGCCACTGACAGCTCCCGCCCTCCAGCTCACCCTGATGTTTGGCCGACACTACGCCTGTTCACTCGGAAAATTCCGCATTTCCTTCACCACCCAGACCGGCGAGGTGGTGGCCAGCCAACTACCGGCCGAGGTTCAACAACTATTACACAAAACGGAGCTGAGCGAGGCGGAGCGGCAATTGCTCCAAAACGAATTCTTGTTCAGTGCCCCGGAGATGGCGGCGCACCGGCACGAAATTGAGGATCTGCGCCGCCCCTCATCTCATCTCACGTCACTGGTCCTGCAAGAACGCCCCGCGGAAAACCCGCGCCGCACATTCATCCACAACCGCGGCGAGTGGACCCAACCCACCGACCCCGTGGAGCCCGCCGTGCTCTCGATCCTCAACCCGCTGCCCCCCAACTCAGCCAAAAATCGCCTTGGTTTCGCCCGCTGGCTCGTCAGCCGCGACAATCCCCTCACCGCCCGCGTCGTGGCCAATCGCACCTGGGCCGCCTTCTTCGGGCGCGGCATCGTCAAGAGTCAGGATGATTTCGGCGTCCAAGGCACGCCGCCCACACACCCGGAACTGCTCGACTGGCTGGCCCTCCGCTTCATGGAAGACGGTTGGTCCTGCAAAAAATTGCATCGGCTCATCGTCACCAGCCAGACTTACAAGCAATCGAGCAAATCCACTGCCGCCGGCGAGGCCAAGGATCCGGAGAACCAGTGGTTGTGGCGCGGACCCCGGCAGCGACTCGATGCCGAGGCCATCCGCGACTCCGCCTTGCGCTGCGCCGGCATTCTTTCCGACAAAATCCTCGGTCCCAGTGTTTATCCGCCTCAGCCCGCCAGCGTGACCACCGAGGGAGCCTACGGCGCACTCGCTTGGAATGCCAGCAGCGGCGAGGACCGCTACCGCCGCAGCATCTATACATTCGCCAAACGCAGCGCCCCCTTCGCCTTTGCCGGCACCTTCGACGGCCCGTCCGGCGAGGCCTGCATCGTGCGCCGTGATTCATCCAATACCCCGCTGCAGGCCCTCACCCTGCTCAATGACGTCACCATCACCGAAGCCGCCCAAGCCATGGGCAAACGCCTCGCCGAAACCCCCGGCTCCACCGAACATCGCATCACCCAAGCCTTTCTCCGCTGCTTCTCCCGCCAACCCAATCCCGCTGAACTCACCGCCGTCAGTAGCTTCTATCAAAAACAGCTGGACCGGTTCACCGCCGCACCCGCCACCGCCGGGCAAGTCGCCGGCGCGGAGCCAGCCGATTCGCTCATTCCGCGAGCCGTCTGGACCGCTGTCGCCCGCGCCCTGATGAATATGGATGAGTTTGTCACCCAAAGCTGAGCCCACCGCTATGAACCCATTCCAACATCATTGCCTCGACCTCACACGCCGCCACTTCCTCCGCAACTGCGGCGTGGGCATCGGCAAAATCGCCCTTGCCGGACTCCTCGCCGACAAACTCGCCGGCCAATCCCTAGCCGCCGCAGCCAATCCGCTGGCCCCGCATCCTCCGCAATTTCCAGGTAAGGCCAAGGCCGTCATCCACCTCTTCATGGCCGGTGCCCCCAGCCATCTCGACCTCTTCGACTTTAAGCCGGACCTGACGAAAATGGACGGCAAACCACTGCCCGCTTCCGTCACCGCAGGCCAGCGCCTTGCCTTTATCCGCGCCGATGCCGCTGTCATGGGGCCGCAATTCAAGTTTGCCCGCCATGGCCAATCCGGCATGGAAATCTCCGACGCCCTGCCGTTCCTATCAAAAATAGTTGATGACATTTGTCTGATCCGCTCCTGCCACACGGATCAATTCAACCATGCTCCGGCACAGACGTTTTTGCAGACCGGGTTCGCCGTGCCGGGCCGCCCCAGCATCGGTTCCTGGGCCACCTACGGCCTCGGTTGCATCACCAGCGATTTACCTGCCTTCGTCGTCCTGAGC
>JBAXCM010000552.1:0-3189 GCA_037141475.1 Verrucomicrobiota bacterium
GGTTGGCCACCCGGTGTGAACCAACTTGGTCGCGCCGTCCTGTTTGGCTGGGCCATTGGCGGCTGTGGTTGGTCGCCTTGATTTGGCTGGGCCATCGGTGGGTGAGGGGCTACCCCGGGGTTTGGCTGGCTCATCTGATGCCACGGGCCTGTTGATCTCGTTAGAGGCAGCTGATTGGTACCCGCTGGATTAGCCGGGTTCATCTGGGGAGGTAGTGCCATTGGATTGGGTTGGACGGCGGGGCCTTGCTGGTCGGCCGTTGCGTTGGGAGCGATCATGGCACGTCCTTGAGCGCGCATCAGTTTGGGCCGGACGGTGGGTCGTTCCCGGCCGGAAGGTGCATTGGGTTGTTCGCTGGGCGGAGGTGCCTTTGATGGATCAACTCCGGCATCTTGGGCACGAAGACAGATGGGTGAAAATAGAAAGCCGGCGGCAAGCACCGGAAGCAATTGGAAGCAATGCTGTGTTGGTTTCATGACAAATGGAGGTTTCGTTGAATAATCGCTGGGGTAAAACCCGCTTGGTCTTGGAAAGTTGCCAATTTCAAGAGATCTTTTCCGATCCGATTGCAAATGGGTCGCCCAAATATGGCGCATTTCCGGCTTTTCAAGGCTGGTGCATTGGCCTAGACCTCTGTCGACATGAGCCAAATTGTTCTTTTATTTTCCGGTCAGGGAGCCCAGCGGGTAGGCATGGGCAAAGATTGGGCTGAATCCTCAGCCACCGCGCGCAGTCTTGCTGCCCAAGCCGATGAAGTCCTTGGGTTTTCCATCTCCGACATCATGTTTGAGGGGCCAGACGAGGAATTGACGAAAACCTCGCGCTGCCAGCCCGCATTGTTCCTCCATGGGCTGATGGCACTGGCATTGGTGCGCGAACGCTTGCCGCAATTGCAAACCGTGGCCGCCGCTGGACTTTCACTCGGCGAATTCACCGCACACGTCGCCGCCGGCACGTTTTCTTTCCAAGACGGGCTACGACTCGTCGCCCGCCGGGGCGAATTCATGGAAGCCGCCTGTCTCGCCACTCAGGGGACGATGGCGGCACTCATCGGTGGGGAAGAAGAGCAGGTCCGCGCGCTGGCCGAGGCGGCCGACGTCGATGTCGCCAATTTCAATGCTCCGGGCCAAATTGTTCTTTCCGGCACGGTGGCCGGAATTGATGCTGCGGTAGCCAAGGCCAAGGACTTTGGGATCCGCCGCGCCATCAAGCTCAACGTCGCCGGGGCCTATCACTCGCGCCTGATGCAAAGCGCCAAGGAGCAACTCGCCGTGCAACTGGCCGCCGTGACCGTCCAGCCGCCCAGCATGCCCGTCGTCTGCAATTTTTCCGCAAGCGTAGTGTCTGAGCCGTCCGAAATCCGTCACTCGCTCGAAAGCCAGGTCACGGGTTCGGTGCGTTGGACTGAGTCGATTCACAAGCTAATTTCCTTGGGCCACCGCAATTTCCTCGAACTCGGGCCCGGCAAAGTCATCGCGGGACTCCTCGGAAAAATCGACAAGACCCTCACCGTGCATTCCATCGAAGACCTTGCCTCACTCGAGGCCACCATCGAGGCATTATCCTGATGTGAAAAAAAATCACTTTTCGCAAAAATAGGTGTTGCACCTGCACGGATCATCCCCTAGTTTGCGCGCCACCCGAACGGGAATGGAGCGGTAGCTCAGTTGGTTAGAGCGCCAGCCTGTCACGTTGGAGGTCGCGGGTTCGAGCCCCGTCCGCTCCGCCATTCCTCGGGAATTGAAGCCCTGCAACTCAATGAGTTGCGGGGCTTTTTGTATAAATATTCGGTGTCTCCTGGATCTGAGCTCAGAGGGCGAGGATGGCACGGAACCGCTTTTGGAGGCGGACATCGTCAGTGACAGGAAACAGACCGCATGCAGGCCAATTGATAGAGAAAGTCGGCGTGCCGTTAGGGGCCTACTGCCAGAAATTTGCCCTACTGCTGAAATGTTCGTGCTAAGGTTGGCGTCCTTGAGACTGCAGGGATGAGTTCGGGGGGACGATGTGGGATCGTATTCATTGGAAATTCCTTAGCCACGGATGATACCGTCCCTGCGTTCGCACTGGCTGACGCATCCCGCGGCAGGTACCTACTGCTGGCAGATCCTGCCGACGATCACACCATCACAGCGGAGCCAATGCCGACTTGGTGGCGGCAATGAGCGGGGCAGCGAAGGCATGCACCGCAGCAGCGGCCGCTTCCGGGTGGAGCTGGATTTGCTCAACAATGGCAGAACCGACAATCACCCCATCGGCAACGGCTGCCACCATCGCCGCTTGCTGCGGAGTACTGATGCCGAAGCCGACACATACCGGAACGTCGGTATGTTGTTTGATGGAGGCGACCAAAGCGGCGATGTTGGCGGAAGGAGCGCCGTGGGCACCGGTGACGCCGCTGCGGGACAGGGCGTAGATGAAGCCGGCGGCGGATTCAGCGAGTTGTTTGACGCGGGCTGGCGGGGTGCTGGGGGCGATCAGCCGGATGTGTTTGAGACCGGCGGTGGTGGCGAGTTCCGGGTTGAGGACGGCCTCATCGGGTGGCAGGTCGAGCAAGAGGATGCCATCGGCACCGGCGGCGGCGGCGTCGCGATGGAAGGCTTCGAAGCCGTAGCTGAAAATGGGATTCAGATAGGTGAAAAGGACAATGGGGGTCTGATGGGTGCTGCGGAATTCGCGGATCAACTCGAGAGCACGCGGGGTGGTCATGCCGGCCTTGAGGGCACGCTCGGCGGCGAGTTGGTTGACGATGCCATCGGCCAGAGGGTCGGAGAACGGCAGGCCCAATTCGATGATATCGGCACCGCCATCGGCGAGTGTGCGGATGACTTCCAGCGAGCGCTCAAAATCTGGATCGCCGGCGGCGACGTAAGCGATGAAGGCGGTCTGATCCTCTTCACGGAGGCGGGCAAAGGTGGTGTCGATGCGGTTGGGCATGGGGGGAGGGAAGAAAAGCAGAAAGTGGAAAGTGGGGAGACCGAATCACCGACTCACCGCTGGGCTTTGGCGAGGGCTTCGCAGGATTTCAGGTCGAGTTTACCGGAGGCGAGGACGGGGATTTCGGGGACGAAGATAATTTGTTTGGGGCACCAGAGCGAGGAGATTCCCTCATCGAGGAGTTTGTAGCGGAGGTGGATGCATTCCTGTTCTTGGGCAGAGCAGGGAATAGTTGACAACAAAAGGATCGCC
>JBAXCM010000553.1:0-3188 GCA_037141475.1 Verrucomicrobiota bacterium
CTGTAAGGGAGAGGAAAACGATTTGGCACCGGACAGGAATGCGGCCAGCATGGTAAGCCGCTTCGGCCTGGGAGCCGCCCAAGCAGCGCGGCCCATCCTCTTTTCCTGCTCTCCCGCCACGAGAAACGCGACGCTTTGACAAAATTTGTGCGCTGACTCAATTTCTCAGACGTGCATACTCGATTCCCTGCTTCTTTTTGTGTAGACTCGCCAGGAAAGCCGTCTAACTCCCGCCCATCGGTCCGACTTTCCACCCCCATGCTCACCGTGCCGATCCTCCGCACTTCCATCGGCCACGCCTCCGTCAGGACGGTGCAGGAGAAGCCGCATCGCCTATGGGCGGGCCTTCGAAGTTACGTCTGCTAACGTCTGCCAGCCTGTAACTCAACTTTCAAAATACGTGTATCCGGCCAATCCGGCGCGATACATGTCGAGAATCTCACGGCGCTCCTTCGGCGTGATCAGACCGTCGGCCACCGCTTGCTCGGCAAACGAACGAAAACGAGTGACGAGTTCCTTCGGGTCGAACTCAACGTAGGAGAGCACGTCTGCCACCGTGTCTCCCTCGACCTCATGGGTGTACACCGGCTTGCCCTTTTCCAGGTGCACGCCCACCACATTCGTGTCACCTAGCAAATTGTGCAGATCGCCCAGGGTTTCCTGATAGGCACCGACCAGGAATACCGCCACATAATACGGCTCATCCGGCTTGAGCCCGTGCAGGGGCAACACCTTCGCCACGTCCTCCTTGTCAATGAAATGATCAATCTTCCCGTCGCAATCGCAGGTGATATCTGCCAGCACCGCCCGGTTTTTGGGTTTCTCATCCAAGCGGTGAATCGGCATGACCGGAAAGATCTGGTCAATCGCCCATGAGTCCGGCAGCGACTGGAAGAGACTGAAGTTTCCGTAGTAGAAATCAACCAGGGTGGAGGACAGTTCGCGCAAATCCTCCGGAATATCCTCCAACTCGGCGATCAACTTGGAAATGCGCGTGATGATGTGCCAAAACCACGCTTCCGCCAATCCCCGCTCCCGCAGCGTGGCGCTGCCGTAGAAAAACTGGGCACGCATTTGATCGCGATAATAGGCGGCATCGTTGAAACACTCCTGCAGGTTTTTCTTGCTAACCACCTTGTTGACGTCAATGAGATTGAGTAAACTCTGCGGTGCCTGCTCCGGCACCAATGGCGCTTTGTCACTGCTTTGCGCACTGGTCACATCCAATATGTTAAACACCAATACCGAATAATACGCCACCACCGCCCGCCCACTCTCCGATACCAACGTCGGATGAGCCACCCCGGCCTTGTCGCACACCTGCGTCACCACTTCCACGATGTCCATGCAATACTCAGGAATCGAGTAGTTGCACGACGAATGGAAATTTGTGTGAGACCCATCATAGTCCACGGCCATGCCACCGCCAATATCCAGCACTCCCATCGGTGCCCCCTCCTTGACCAAATCACAATACATGCGCACCGCCTCGGTGGCCCCCTCGCGGATTGCCGCGATGTTAGGAATCTGCGACCCCTGGTGATAGTGGAGCATCTTCAAACAGTCTAACCTGCCAGCATCCTTGAGTCGGTCCACCACGTCAATCACCTGTGAGGCGTTGAGCCCGAACACCGATTTGTCACCCGCGCTGTCCTGCCAGTGGCCCGAGCCTCGGGTCGAAAGCCGCACCCGGATGCCCAGGTTGGGTTCCACTCCAATTTGCCGCGAGCGCTCCAAGATCAGCTCCAACTCCGTCGGCATCTCCAACACCAGCATCACCTTGAGCCCCATCTTCTTGGCATGCAGCGCCAAATCAATGAACTCCTCATCCTTGTAGCCATTGCAAATGATATAGGCCTCCGGATCATGCATGTGTGCCAGCGCCGCAATCAGTTCCGGCTTCGAACCCGCCTCCAACCCGTAGTGGTACTTCTTCCCAAACTCCGAAATCTCTTCGATGACCTGTCGTTGCTGGTTCACCTTGATCGGGTACACCCCCCGGTATTCACCCGTGTACCCGTGCTCCCTGATCGCCTTGCGAAACGAGAGATTGATTTCCGTAATGCGCGAATGCAATAAATCCCGGAACCTCAACAACACCGGCAAATGCGTGCCTCGATCACGCAACCCTTCGATCACCTCAAACAGCGCCACTTCAGCCCCGTCATCGTCATCCGCAAGCCGCACGGTCACGTGCCCCTTCTTGTTGACTCCGAAAAAACCATGCCCCCATTGATCGACGCCGTAAAGTTCGGCAGATTGCTCGGGCGTCCAAGCCTTGGTAACCTTCCCTTTGGTGACCTTGCGCTTGACGGGTTTTCTCGGAGTGATGGATGGCGGAACCATGATCGGATGTTTCAAGAGGTGATCCCGCCCTCCGGACGGGGCGGCAGTATGCCCCCTCATCCCGAAGGTTCAACCTCGAACATCCTCAAAATCCAATTTTACCACTGGCAAAGAGGCCCACCTCCTCTCACAGCCGAGACGACTGTGAGACGAGATGGGCCGTGCTGGCTCGACTCGCATGCCGGGCCAGTCCCGATCCTCACACGCCAACCACGGATGACGATCCGGTCTCACCGGTGCGAATGCGTATCGCCTGTTCAACATTGGAAACAAACACCTTGCCATCCCCAACCTTGCCGGTGTTGGCACTCTTGACGATTACCTGCGCCACCTTCTCGGCCGCCGCGTCATCCACCACCACTTCGATTTTTACCTTCGGCAAAAAATCCACGGTGTACTCGGACCCACGGTAAATTTCCGTGTGCCCCTTCTGGCGCCCGAAGCCCTTGACCTCGGTCACAGTCATCCCTTGAATCCCGGCTTCCGCCAAGGCTTCCTTCACTTCTTCTAGCTTGAACGGTTTGATGATGGCTTCGATTTTTTTCATAATGTGACAATATAATAGGAGGTAATACCGTGAGAGCAAACAGCGTGCCAATTTCCAGTCTGGTTCCAAACCGACACTCTCGCCGCCAGTTTAGCCTCGCCTCCGAAAAATGGCCAGCGGAAAAACACTCACGCCTCACAAGCGTCCATCCATGATGTCTGGCTGTCTTGCTGAGATCCCGCTCCACTTCGCGTGATCTTCCGGCTTGCCTGCCGACTCAATTTGGCGTTTCATCCCCGCCCCATGTCCTTACTTCCTACCGCCGACCTCCTGGCGCTCGACATCAGCGGCCTGA
>JBAXCM010000554.1:0-3186 GCA_037141475.1 Verrucomicrobiota bacterium
GTGGAGACCGTCAATCCGGTCAGCAGTTGTGGTTTCTGCTGCCATGCCCGGGACATTGCACATCAATCCAATAAGAGTACCTATATAAGCTTTGATTTGGGTAGTTTTCATCGCGTGCGGTGAATATAATTTCATCAGTAAAAATATGCAACTAAGTATTTAAATTAATTGTAATTTTCTCTAATTGTGAGTCTTTATACTTACAAAGTAAGTTTTAATACAATATTTATACGTATATATACTATTAGTTTAAATACGTAATTTAACATGAGGGTATCCTAATTTCCCTCTCGCATGACAACTCCAGACTTCATGATGCTAGGGCATTGGAAGTCACTGATCTCAAAAGCACCAGAGTGTGGAGGCGCTGTCGCCGATCACCCAAAGGCGGCGGTGATCAAAGCGGATTGGTATGATCCGGCCATGAACCCGAAACTGGCGGATTTTTGCCACCACTATGGGATGACGCCGATGCCCTGCCGCTCCTACACGCCCCAACACAAGGGCAAAGTGGAACGCGGCGTGGGCTACGCCAAAAACAACGCGCTCAAGGGCCGGCAGTTCGCCTCGCTCGGGGAGCAGAACGCCCATCTGCTTCATTGGGAGGAACAGGTGGCCGACAAGCGCGTGCACGGCACCACCCGGCGGCAGGTGGCCGCGGTGTTCGAGGAAGAGCGCAAGGCGCTCGGTCCGCTGCCCGTGTCGGTTTATGAGAGCTATCAGGAGGGCCGCCGCCGGGTGGGGCGCGACAGTTTCGTGGAGGTCGCCAAGGCGTATTACGAAGCCCCGCCGGAGTTCATCGGGCGGCAGGTATGGGTGCGCTGGGACGGGCGGATGGTATCTGCTATGCTGGGGAATCAGTCGGGGGATCTACTGCAGAATCAGTCGAGATATCCACCGCTGCGTCAGCGTCCTCGCCGTCGGGAATGAAAAGTGATATATCCTGAAGTTTCTCACCTTCCTTGAGAGTGAGCAATTTCACCCCCATGGCATTGCGGCCGGTTTCGCGGATCTCCGCCACTCGGATGCGGATGCTCTGGCCGGTGGAGGTCATCAACATCAACTCGTCGGCATTGGTGACGGTCACGGCGCCTACCACCGGGCCGGTCCTGTCGGTCACTTTCATGGTAATGATTCCCTTTCCGCCGCGGGCCTGAGTGCGGTATTCCTCGAAGTCGGTGCGCTTGCCTAAACCATTCTCGGAGGCAACGAGCAAGGTGCTGCCCTGGGTGACCAGAGCGAGACCGACGACAAAATCCCCCTCGACCGGACGGATGCCCATGACCCCGGCGGTGTCTCGGCCTAATGATCGGGTATCATCCTCATGGAAGCGCAAGCTCAGCCCTTCATGGGTGACGAGAACGATCTCGTTAGACCCGCAAGTAAGCCGCACACCGATGAGTTCATTGTTCTCCTCAAGGTTGATGGCAATAATGCCGTCCTTGCGGTAGTTGCGGAAGTCATTGAGAGCCGTCTTTTTGACCTTGCCAGAGCGCGTCGCGAAGAACACGAAGCCTGCATCTTCGCGGAACGTCACGTCATTGCCATCCTCATCAACCGTGCGCTCGAGGCGAAGCAGTGCCGCGATTTTCTCCTCGGGTTTGAGGTTGAGCACATTGCGGATACTGCGGCCCATCGACGTGCGGGTTCCCTCCGGCAGTTCATAAACGCGCTCGACATAGACGCGGCCTGTGTTGGTGAAAAACATCACGTAATCATGTGCCTGCACCGAGAACAAATGTTCGATGAAATCATTCGGCTCATCCTTGCCGGTCGCCCGGGTTTCCATACCCTTGAGACCTTTGCCGCCGCGCCCTTGCAAGCGATACTCGCTGGCCGGCGTGCGTTTGACATACCCGCGATGCGAGAGCGTGACGATCATCGCGTCGTTGGCGATGAGGTCTTCCATGGCAACTTCGCCGGCTTCAGCCAGAATCGGGCACTTGCGCGGCGTGGCGTGCTTGTCCTTGATCACCCGGAGCTCGTCCTTGATGATTGTTAGGACGCGCTCCTCACGGGCGAGGATATCCATCAAGTCCTTGATATCAATGAGGATGGAATCGTACTCGCCCTTGACTTTGTCGCGCTCCATCCCGGTGAGCTGATAGAGACGGAGTTCAAGAATGGCGTTCACCTGGCGCTCACTGAAGACGTAGTTCACGCCTTGGATCGCGGCCTGCGAGCGGATCAAGATGCCAAGCGCCTCGGCTGTGGCAAGCGGAAATTGATAGGCAGCGAGACGCTCGCGGGCTTCATCACGATTTTTGGAATCGCGGATGATCTTGATGAAGTCATCGAGGTGGCCTAGCGCCAGAAGAAATGCTTCTAGCAGTTCGGCACGCTCCTCGGCCTTGCCTAGCAAATATCGCGTTCGGCGGATGATCACCTCGCGGCGGTGCTCGATGTAGGCATCGATGGCTTCCTTGAGTGAGAGTTGTTTGGGGCGGTTCTGATGGATCGCCAGCATGTTGACGCTGAAGGAAGTTTCCAGCGCGGTGAGTTTGAAGAGCTGATTGACGACCACCTGAGGGCGGGCGTCGCGTTTGAGTTCGATCTCGATGCGGGTTTCAGCATCGGACAAGTCACGCATGCCGGAGATGCCGGTGAGAATTTTCTCATTGACCAGAGCGGCGATGCGTTCCTGAAGGGTGGCGCGGTTAACGCCATAGGGGACTTCGCGGATGGTAATGATCGACCTGCCGTTTTCGTTTTCCTCAATCTCGACCTTGCCGCGCAGGCGCATCGAGCCCCTGCCAGTCCGGAAGTACTCCTCGATGCCGCGAATGCCCCGGATCTCGCAAGCCACCGGAAAATCCGGGCCTTTGATGTACTGCATCAACTCGGGCAAACTGATGTCCGGCTTGTCAATCTGGGCACAAATGCCGTCTATCACTTCGCCGAGGTTGTGCGGTGCCAAATTGGTGGCCATGCCAACGGCGATCCCGGTGCCGCCATTGACTAGAAAGTTGGGAAAGGCCGAAGGAAGGACGGTCGGCTCATTTTGTGAGCCGTCGTAGTTCGGTTGGAAATCGACGGTATCCTTGTCAAGGTCCTCCATCATCGCCATGCCCAGATGGTGCAACCTCGCTTCGGTGTACCGCATGGACGCAGCGCCGTCGCCTTCCACCGAACCGAAGTTCCCCTGGCCATCCACCAGCATGTCGCGCATCGACCATGGCTGGCCCA
>JBAXCM010000555.1:0-3163 GCA_037141475.1 Verrucomicrobiota bacterium
TGGCAACCTCTCCCGCTCGCTCCGGTCCTTCTTCGCTTTCGCCGTGGCGCGGGGGTGGATGCTTGCAAATCCGGTGCCCTTGGCCAAGCGGTCGAAGTCCAAGGCCGTCAAGCTCGCCACTCGCAGAGCTTCGGCCATCATGCTCCCCGCCGACGTTGCCCGGTTCATGGGCGCGGTGACGGTCACCGCTCCGCGCCTTGTCACGTTTTGGGCGCTGAAATTCTTCGCCGGGATTCGCGACGCCGAGGCGGGGCGAATGGATTGGAACATGATCGACCTCGCCGCCGGCGAAATTCATCTGCCCGCCGCCGTCTCGAAAACCGGCGAGGCACGCACGGTGAAAATCGAGCCCAACCTTGACGCGTGGATTCGCCCCCACTCTGCCACGTCCGGCCCCATCGCGCCGGGGGACATGGCTCGCCGCTACGGCTACAAGCGGACGCTGGCCAGCCTTGCCACTAAGGACGACAAGGGCAAGGTCATCAAGGAGTTTGTATTCCCGTCCAATGCCGCCCGCCACAGCTTCGGCACCTATCACTTGTTCCACTTCCGCAATGCGGGCGAAACCGCCCTCCAGCTTGGCCACAAGAGCAATCCGGCGATGCTGCACGAGCACTACAAGAACCCGGCCGCCGAAAAACACGCGGCCGCTTTCTGGCGCATTCGCCCGGTCGCTGGTCCCACCAATGTGATTCCGATTGACCAGCCTGCCGCCGAAACCGCACGCGAAACCCCAAAACAGAAAGCCGCCCGATGAAACTCGAAGAACACCCGCTCTGGCCGACGCTCATGGAATGGGCAAAAGACAGCCCGCTGAACTTAGTACCGTGGGCTCCCAGGCACGAATTCCAGCAAAATGTGGATTTGGCAGCGTTGGTTGACCCTATCTGGGGCCATGAGGAGGGGAAGACGACATTTTATCAGATCTATCAAGAGGCTGCGGCGCTCGGGAAAGCATTGGTGGGCGGAGTCTACGACCGCAATGTTCACGCCATGCTCTATCGCATCTCCGCGCATCCTCTCGGACGTGTGCTCAGCCGCGCTGCATGGGTCGCTAATTCGTTGCCAGCATTTTGGGACGATTTCGTGCCTTCCGCTCGACTTGATGGATTCGTCAGCGCGCTTGAGGCCTGGGCAGCAGATTTCATGCAGGAAGGGTTCGATGGAATGGCGGAACTGCCTTGGGTGATCAAGAATGTCGTTGGCAACGATGAAGTCGCCGCGGATTTCTGGTTGACCGCCTGTCAGCAAAATATCGGTGATGCCGGTGCATACCTTGGGGCTGTATCGAAAATCAAACGCAAAGTCGATGATGCAGCGAACAAAAAGAAAGAGCGAAATAGGATTCCAAGGACATCGGAGTTCAAAGATGCGCTGCAATGTCTTTGGGTGCCAGCGGCGTTATGGCGAAAATCCACAAACGATATTGTTGTAATTCTCGCTCCACGGGAAAGACAAACTGCAGACGCAATTGATCGGGTGAACAAGGATATTTCCGACCTCGGTTTCACCGCTTCACATCGCCCGCTACCCTAATCGGTCGATATAGGCGCGGGATTTTATTTTCCCGTATATTATTGATTTTCAGCGCATTCCGCAAATGTCCTGGGACATTTGCGGACACTGAAATTCGTGACTGGGTGCGGTTTTGCGCACTTTTAGTCGTGTCTATGCACGCACACACACGACCACTGACCAAATCCGAAGCCACCGCAGCTAGTGCCGCCAACTCGGCGCTATTGACCAGGCATGAAGCCTCACGACAGTTGGCAACCTGCCTTCGCACCGTCGATGAAGCCATCGCTAAGGGAGACATCGAGGTGATAAAAATCGGACGCTCAGTCCGCATCCGGCCAAGTGCCCTCGAATTGTTCATCGAGGCCCGCGCCATCCGCATCAACCCGCGTCGCGCCGCTCGCAAGGCAACAGCCCGGAAATCCGCCACCCCTGCCTAACCATTAACCGCCGGTCCGTTTCCAAAAAGAGCACCGAGAGCATTTACCCTACCCCACGCGCCAATGAATCCTCCGACCTCAGGCAAAAAAGCACCGCCTCGCAGTGGAGTGACGAAGCCGGCGAGGATTTACGCACCCCGCAGTAGTCGCACCGTCAATGGCCAGGACGAGTGGAGTTTTGACGACGACATGCCGCCCACAGAGGTGCCGGACCAGCAAACCGACAGTGAAACTGCCGCCCCCGTAGTGCGCCCCAAGGTGAGGATTGCCGACATGCTCGCAGCCAAGGCAGCCAGCGCAGACGCAACCCGCCCTCCGGCAACCCCAGCCGCGCCTGTGATCCATGACATGTCGCCACAACAGAAAGCACCCGCCCCTGTTCCACTTGCCGAAGGCTTTGCTGCGTTCGGCGCGGTGGCCGTGCCCGATTACTATCATTCTCCAAGCGAACGCTTTTTAGTCCGCAACCGTTCCGGCAGATGGCTGGCGCATTCCCTGACCTCGTACAAGCGCATTTTGATAAGCCGCGGGTTATCCCCCACACCCGACAAGAAAAAGCCGGAGGTGATGGCAGAGACAGATGTTGCGATCCTTGAGGTTCAAAATCTACGGGACGTTGTACGTTATGGCCGCTTGTGCGGAAGAAATTCAGGTTTCTACGAAGACGGATCAATCCGCGTTCTCGTGACCGAGGATATGAGCTTGATAGAACCTGTACCGGGTGAAAACCCAACCATCACCGCAATCCTCAATGGATTGTTCATGGCGAGCGAAACGCCGGAAGTTGGAGCGGCTCAAATCCACACGTTTCTTGGATGGATGCAATCATCAGTGGTAGCGCTGAGAGCTGGAAGCAGGCAACAGCAACAAGCACTCGTTATTTGCGGTATTCGGGATTGCGGAAAAAGTTTCGTTCAACATCAGATCATAACGCCATCACTCGCCGGGCGGCATGCCGACGCCGCCCGAGTGTTCTTGCGGGGTAATGATTTCAACGGCGATCTGTTTGAGGCGGAGCACCTGTTCCTAGACGATTGCACCGGCTCATTGGCTATTCGTGACCGTCTGGCATTCGGAGCCATTCTGAAGGCATACACTGTTGGCGCAACGGTCAAGGGGCTGCACGCTAAGGGCCGGGACGCGATAACGCTTGCCCCATGGTGGAGGATATCTATCACCTGTAACGACGATCCCGAGGCAATGATGGT
>JBAXCM010000556.1:0-3161 GCA_037141475.1 Verrucomicrobiota bacterium
GGTGATCGGCATCCTTCACGACCGCTTCATCCATGTGCCAATCAAGCTTCTAACATCTAAGAAGAAATGCATGGATCCAGCAAGTCCGGCTTGGCAGGCGGTGTTAGCCGCGACCGGCCAAGCCGAGCGTTTCGAGCACTGAGTTCTGGGGATGGCCACTGGAATCGCGGGGCATTCCTCACTAGCCTCTACATCTCCAGCATGAGGGCAAGGTGCTTGGCGGTGAGTTCACCCATGGATCGGCACTGCGCAAAGGTGCTGGTGTGATGGATGCGGTCAAGCTCCTTGGCGAGGGTCACGACGTGCTCGAGCGGGGCGAGTTCCTCACGACGCATGATGCCGAGCAAGGCTCGCAGACGCGAGCTTTCGACCTTGGCACGGCGGGACATTTGGGCATATTCCTCGGCCACGTACTGATCAATGGTCTTGCGGTTGAGCACATCGAAGGCGAGGCGGGTGATGGCGCGGTTCGAGCTATAACGCAGCGCCAGATAGGTATTGCCCTTGCCCTCGTAGGATTGCTCGTCGAAGTCGATGGGGCGAACGCGGTACTGGACTTCCTCGAAGTCAGGAGTGATTTCGACGATGTAGTTAGCACTGCGCATGTCACCGAGCAGGCGGATGAAGCAGCGCTCGTTGAACTTGGTAAACTCCTTGGCAATACGCACCTTGTTGATGCCGGGCTGGCTAAGGTGATCGCGCAGAAACACATCGCCCGGCACTCCAGCAATGTGTTCCTCGATGAGGGTCGTGCCGTTGACAATATAGTTGATCCGGTTGGGCGAGAGGATGTGCTCAAGCTCCAGGCCGTAGATGCGCGAGGCATCCGCCTGTTTCACGTAAAAATAGTCCGAGTTGTCATTAAAGACATTGGTGATGCGAACCCGGAACGGTCTGGAATTGCCAAAGTCGCCGAAATCGATCCGGTCGACCAGCAAGTGCTCATGTTGGGTGACGTCGCGGCCGAGTTTGAGTTCGGTGTAGATGCTGGTGAGGCGCTCCCGCAGTTCGGCGAACACATCGGGCGGGTACATCACGGTGACCCAGAGGGTTTCGCGGCCACGTGGATCTTCGTAGGGCACGGCACCGGTGAAGCGGCACAACTCCCAATAGACCTGGGGGATATCTCGCTGACGGTCGAAGTGATAGAGATATTGCCGCAACGGTGATGACACCGGGTATTGGAGCTTGCGGCGCGAAATCATGCCTCCAAAGTGGCCGGTTTTTGCCAAATGGCCAGTCTCGGTTTTAGCGAATGCTGCCCGGATTGCCCACGGCAGCGGGCCTTCTCAGTGGGCCTTGCCCATGAGTTTGGCAACCATGGTGGCATCCACGTCAAACGAGCTGGTGGCGAATGCTTTAGGCGTTTGGTTTTCAAGCACTTGGTATTCAAATGCCTTGATCGGCTTGACGCCTTCAACTTGGGAAAGCAGATAGACACGGATGGTCAGAGCCTCGGTCCCGGTGCCGCCTGGCAGTTTGCTGATGGCATACTGGACCTCGTTAGGGCCATCGATGGCACCGCCGATGACAATTTCGGCCTCCTTGGCGTTGGCGAAACGATGCTGGCTGAATTTATTGACTTGCACCTTTACCTCGCGGCCCGGGCTGAAGACATAGACTTTTGCGATATACTTGGTCGGCGGTGCCTCCAGCGGCAGCGGCGGCATCTTACCCGATGGCTGAGCTTCCGGTGTTTCTTTCAAGTATTTCAAATCGCCGGCCGCCAACTCACGCCGCACCTCCGGCAGCGCCTCCAAATTGACAAAATCCGCCCTGTCATACAGCCAATCACCGTTTTCGGTGACAAATGCGAGCACCAGCAAGTTCTGGCTGGGATTGCCGCCTACCCCAAAATCGATCTTGCCAAAATAGGAGGCGGTGGCCGTCGGGCCATTTTGTTTCGCTTCGAGAAACGTCAAACCCTTCAAAGCGGGTGGCGGTGCAGGCAAGTTGAAGATGGACGCCGGGAAAGGCAGTTTTTGGGAGGAGATGCGGTTTTTCACCTCGATGCGGCGGTGGCTGGCGGTGACTCGCTGCCAGGCCCCGGCGTCTTGGCGGGAGATGGCCGAGCGCCATGCGTTGTAGGTCTGCTCCAATGCCGGACGCAGGGCTGACTGCGCGGGAGACACCGCGGTCAGCAGGATGCTTAGAACGAGAATATGCAGCTTCATCGGCGAAACCATTGGACAAAGTACCGGTTTTCACAACAAACAATTTGTGTACGAGTCCGTCATCTGTCAAAAAATGCCCCCGCATGAGTCGAATCCTCCAAAATGTGCCACCGTTGGGCGAGGCCCGCGATCGCAAGATGCTTGAAGAGGCATCATCGTATGTGTACCGCCAGACGCCGCAGGGGGAAGTTCTTGCGCATCTATTTTGGCCGACGAAGACCGCTCTGGCCCCACGGCCTGCTGTGGTATTCTTTCATGGCGGGCTATGGGACGCGCCGATGCACACCCAGTTTGTCCCCCATTGCCTCCACTTTGCCAGTCGCGGGGCAGTGGCCGTTGCTGCAGAAACCCGGATATTTTCCAAACATGCCACCGGAGCGCTGGAAGCCATTGATGACGCCCGGGAGGTGATCCGCTGGATGCGCCAGCACGCGGAGATTTTCAATATTGATCCGGCCCGTATCACCGTCGGAGGCGCGGCTGGAGGGGCCTTGCTGGCCTTGCTCACGGCTATGCCCAAACCCAAGCAATTGCCGCCGGTGGACGGTTTTGACTGTCGACCGCAGGCTCTGCTGCTTTTCAGCGCAATTGTCAACACGACGCCCAAGGGCCAGGGGGCGGAGCGTTTTCCGGATGCCAAATCAGCCAGTCGAAGTAGCCCGACGGCGATGATGCGGTCGAAGTTGCCGCCGATGATGATGTTTCACGGCACAGCAGACCGAATCGCACCGATTGCCGAGGTAAGGCGATTTCGGAGTCGCCTGCGGTGGCGGCGCAATGTGTGTGAACTTTTGGAGTTTGAACGGGCCGAACACAGCTTCTTCAACTTTAACGTCCGCCAAGATCATTTCGACCTGACCTTGGCCGCAGCCGACTTGTTTCTGGTAAAACACGGCCTGCTGGATCCCAAAACCGCCAGCGATACGGCGGCAGGCTAGCCCGAGTTTCTTATCATGAGGCTGCAGCCCTTGATTTTGCAGGGATCCG
>JBAXCM010000557.1:0-3161 GCA_037141475.1 Verrucomicrobiota bacterium
GCACCGGCACATTGGTTGGCACATTGTAGCGAGCACGGAACACCGCCGGGTTAGTCGCCACCAGCAACAGCAGCCCCCTGGCTTCCAAAACAAGATTCGTGGGAAAACTGTAGCCAACGCCTTTGAGCTGCCATCTGTTGCTCGGATACGTGAGATCGAATAACGGCACGGCAGCATCGGTAATGTTTTGCAGCTCGAGAAATTCATCACCCTCAACGGCAGGGTGGAAATGAATTTCGCTCAGCACCACCGGCCCGACGCGCGGCCCGGCATTGCTGGCATTAAGCGTGATGGAGAGTTGCGCCGGAAACTGTTCTTCGCCAACACTGTTGACATAACGCCCGAAGGGCACGCCCGCAGCCGCGGCTCCAAAGGCAAAGCCATGCGAGTAGCCGGTCAGATTGGTGTTGGCATCGCCTGAAAACAAATAAACCTGCTCGCCATGGGAATCGAGTGTGAAACTGGTTCCGACTTCTGATGCAGGATTGAGCTGATTCTCATTGAAAGTGAGGAAGCCAAGGCTCGGAAGGCTGACGCCGTCCGGGATTCGATACTTCTGCGGGACATGGGGATCATCCGACAGAAACCACCCCCCAACAGGCGCCGGTATCGGTGCCGGGTTAAACAACTCGATGAAATCGACTTGAGGTGGATGGGTGTGGGTCAAAACCTCGTTAATGACCACTTGTGGCAAAGCCGGCTCTGGATCGTCCGTCCCAGGCGAACCGCCGGGGGAGGCGCTGGCTCGCCACTTGGCTCCAGAATCTGGAGCCTGCGAATTACCCGGGTATCTCGGCACGAGGGAAAAGCCAAAGCCGTCGGGAGTCACCGGCCACGGCGCTCTGGTGCCATAGGTGATGGAGAAGACCGTTGTGCCGAGCGGATGCGAGAGGGTGAGTGTTTCGCCGGCGTTATCAAGTTTGCCGGTATAGATGCCGTTCAGGGCTGCACCGGGATACTTGGCGGCGAAGGCATCGGCGTTGCGAGCGAGCACCAAGAACCGCCCAGGCGACAATTGGGTGCCGTTGCTGAAGGTGAAGTTAACACCGGCAGTAAATGTCAGGCCGGAAATATCCAGAGCGTTTGTGCCGTAATTCTTTAGTTCGATGAACTCGAATTCGTCACCGTTGGTCGAGCCCATAGTGGGCGGGTGGTACATCAGTTCGGTCAGGCATAACCCGGACAGATCCTGCGGCGGGTAGAACATGGCTTCCGCAAGCGCGCTCCACTGGCCCGTGTTTAACACCCGCGCACAGGCCCAGGTTGGTGCATTGAGGGGAACGGGAAGGCTGTAAGCTTGAGCGGCGGGTGAGAGACTGCCCCCCACGCGGCGCGGGTCAGTACCGTCAATCGTGAAATAAATGGTGCCGGAGGGATTCGGGTTGGTGATGGCCAGAGCGACACCGGCAGGCACCGCGCCACCGGGTTGGCTGAACCCGGGAGCGGCGAGCGTCGGAAAAACGCCGGTGGCAGTCAATTGGCTCAGCACCACGGCTGGCCGCTGGTCAAAGTAGCAGCCCGGATTGACAGCCAGTTGATTGACCAGGCTAAGCCATTCCACATTCCGCGTATAAGGTGTGGCTCGCCGCGTATCACCCCAGCGCGCAGACTCAGCGATTATGGCCAGATCGATTTCTGACTTGCGCGCGAGGAATCGGGCCTTGGCAGCGGCGGGCGTGAAAACGCCTCCGTTGAAGAAGTGTTTCTGGATGCGGTCGCCAGCCCGCACCCGGAAGCTGGTGTTGCCCAGCAGCCGATGCCACATCCACTCCGGGCTGCTATCGAGCACCGAGTTATCCCCGGCATTCGATGTCGCGGCGGTGCGATTGACGTTGACATCCAGCATCATGAATTCCGCGTCGTGGGCGATGAAGCAGAACCCGGCGCTTCCGTCGCGCGGGCGGATCGCATACCAGTTGTTAGGCCGCCCCGAGAAAGTCGAAATCGGCGAGTCTAAATTGCCGCCATACAACATGAGCAGCATGAAGTCGATGAGGTTGTCGGAACTGATGTAGATGGGATAGGCCGGGTTGCGCGAGCCGTCGGGGTTGTTGCCGAGCAGACGCTGATAGGCGGCCTCGGTGCTGACCCCACTCAGAATGAGGTTATAGAGTTGCGTCCAGGCTGCCATGTCACCATCCGTCGCATAGAGGGTGAAAGTGCCCCAGTTCACTTTAATAACGTCATAGTCGGCCGCGTTGCCGCCAAAGTAAGAGGCGGCAAAATCAGCCTCGGGGCGTTCCTGTGTGGCCCCCAGGCCCCAATACTGGCCGTTGATGTAAATGTGGCAGTAATCGCTGTGGGTGCCGGGTTGGCCCATCGCCAACTGCGTGTCTCGGCTGACCATGTCGCGCATGTAAATAGCCAGCTTCGAGTCGCTACAGCAGTCGCCTAAAAAGCTCCACGAATCGTTCTGGTCCATCCGCAAGTCAAACATTTGAAACTGATCCACGGGCGAGTGGGTAAAGAGTGAGTACTTGAGCGTGCTGGCGCCGTACTCGCCTCGAAAAAAAAGCCGGAACCCATGTTTGGGATTGGATGCCATTCGGCTTTGCCCGCCACGTATGCGGATACCGGAGTCAATTTGGAATCCTGTTCGCCCATTAGAATAAATGAGTTCGACCGACCCCGCCCTCTCCCATTCACGTCCGTCGAACCCGGCATTTGCATAAATGCCGAATGGCCCGAACAAATCCGCCAGGTCCATGACCAGCGAGAAGGACGGAAGGGACTTCAGCGCGCCACTCATCAGACTGCTGTACGCTGGGTTGGTGACCACTCGAGGATCCATTCCATAGAGCAACACCTGACCCGTAGGCAATGGCGAAGCTGGCCAACCGAGGGGTGGTTGTCCATTCCGAGACTGGACAGCGATGTCGCCGGCGAAAAAGTAAGTGTGCGTGGCCGCGTTGCTGGGCAACCATCCGGTCTTGAACGCTCCAGCTCGCAGGATCGTGGTGGTGCTCACGAGCAGCGGGGCGGAGTAAACGACTCCATGATTGGTGGTCGGCAGGGTGCCGTCGAGAGTGTAACGGATTTCAACGCCTGGAGTTGCCGAAGTGATACTCACGGAGATTGATCCATCGTAGAATCCGCGCCCCGGGCTAAACCCGGGGTCGGTTGCCATGCCGAGATAGGCATCGGTATTGTTGGCCCCGCCA
>JBAXCM010000558.1:0-3158 GCA_037141475.1 Verrucomicrobiota bacterium
ATCGTTTAACCGTTAATGATGAGTAACTTGAAGTATTTCAAAAAATCCGCCCTGGCTGCCATGGGAACCGGCGAGGTTCCGGCTTGACGGCGGTTGCCCCCCCTGCCAGCCTTGCCGCCTTGCGGGGCTCTGGTGAGCCACCGCAGCCCCCCCATCAACCCTGATTTTACCGTGGACATCAAGGACATCCGCAACATTGTCGAACTCATGAATGAGCATGGGCTCACACTCTTGGACCTCACTCACAAGGACTTTCACATCAAACTCAAAAAGGGACCGGATCTGGACGATCTGCGCGGCCTCATGGCCTGTCTGCCAGCAACTGCCGCAGCGCCGACTCCAGTTGCAACCCCGTTGCCTGCGGTCGTAGGGCCGGACATCCTCCCCGCCGTGCCGAGCCCTCCGGCTGCGCCCGTCGGCACTGAGATCACCTCGCCAATGGTTGGCACCTTTTATAGCAGAACCTCACCTGATGCGCCATCGCTCGTCAACGTCGGCGATGCCATATCCGTCGGCCAAACCCTCTGTATCATCGAAGCCATGAAGGTGATGAACGAAATTAAGGCCGAGTGCTCCGGCATTCTCAGCGCAGTGGTGGCCGAAGACGGTGCCCCAGTGCAATTCGGCGACGTCTTGTTCCGCGTCAAATAGCCCCGGTTTCCCCCATCGACACCGCCAACCCCCTCCTATCCCAGCATGTTCAAACGCGTCCTGGTCGCCAATCGCGGCGAAATCGCTCTGCGCGTCGTGCGCGCCTGCCGTGAACTCGGCATCGAGTCCATCGCCGTCTATTCCGAGGCCGACGTCGATTCCATGCACGTCCAACTCGCCGATGAAGCCGTATGCATCGGACCCGGCCCCAGCAAAAAGTCCTATCTGATGCCCGATCGCATCATCGCCGCGGCGGAGATCACCGGGGCCGAAGCGATTCATCCCGGCTACGGGTTTCTCTCGGAAAATGCCCGCTTCGCCCAAATCTGCGCCGCCTCCGGCTTCACATTCATTGGGCCATCCGCCGAAATCATCGCCATGATGGGCGACAAAGCCACAGCCCGCGCCACCGCCATGGCCCATGGCGTGCCGGTCACCCCTGGTTCTCCCATTATGCGAGATCCGGAAACTGCCCTCGCCGCTGCAAAGCAAATCGGCTTCCCTATCATGATCAAGGCCACTGCCGGCGGCGGTGGCCGTGGCATGCGGCCGTGTTTCAACGAGGCTGACTTCATCAACCTGTTTTACGCCGCCTCCAACGAAGCGTTGGTGGCTTTTGGCAACGGCGAATGTTACCTGGAAAAGCTGGTCATCAACCCGCACCATGTCGAGTTTCAGGTATTCGGTGATGCACACGGCAACTTTGTCCACCTCTGGGAACGCGATTGCTCGATGCAGCGCCGCAACCAAAAAATCATTGAGGAATGCCCGTCGCCACTTGTCACGCCTGAGCTGCGGGCCCGGATGGGGGATGCGTCGGTGCAACTCATTCGCGCCATCAACTATCAGAATGCCGGCACCATCGAGTACCTTGTAGATTCTGCCACCCAGGAGTTCTACTTCATGGAGATGAACACCCGCATTCAGGTCGAGCATCCGATCACCGAGGAAGTCATGGGCTGCGAACTCATCAAGGAACAAATTTGCGTCGCCGCCGGCGAACCCCTCTCCCACCACGTCTATAAGTCATCCCCGCGTGGCCACGCCATCGAATGCCGGATCAACGCCGAAGACCCGTATAACAATTTCGCCCCAAGCCCCGGCACCATCGATCTATGGTATGCTCCAGGCGGCAAAGGCGTGCGCGTCGATACCCATGTGTACTCCGGCTACACCGTTCCGCCATACTACGACTCGCTCATTGCCAAACTCATCGTCACCGGCTCAACCCGTGAAGTCGCCGTGACACGCATGAAACGCGCTCTGGGTGAATTTATGATCCGAGGCATCAAAACCACCATCCCCTTCCAACAGGAAATTATCGCTCACCCGGATTTCATCGCGGGCACCTATGATATCGGCTGGGTCGCCCGGTTCATCGAAGAACGCAAGATATAGGCCATGACCCGTGACCCATATCTCTACTGCATACTCGACCTCGGGTATGTCTTGGAAGCCAAAGCCGAACAAGCCACCGCAGCACTTCTCGCCGGCGGGGCCGACAGGCTCCAACTCCGCGCGAAATACCATGATATCTCGCTCATCGAGAGAGTCGCCAAGCGCGTCCTGCCATTGTGCCGCGCAGCCGGAGTGCCCTTCATCCTCAATGACCACCCGGCGCTCGCCGCAGCTATCCGTGCCGATGGCGTTCACCTCGGCCAAGACGACGGCAGCTTGGCCGATGCACGGAAACTAACAGGAGTAAGCATGCTCGTCGGCCGCTCCACCCACTCGCTGCAGCAAGCTCGCGCCGCGCTGGCGGAGGGGTTTGACTATATCGGCTTTGGCCCGCTCTTCCCGACGCCGACCAAGGCGGGGCGCCCGGCCATTGGCTTAGCCGAAATATCAGCGATGGAGCGCGAAGTGGGCGCACACCTCCCGGCGTTTTGCATCGGCGGCATTCATCCCGGCAATCTCCGCCAAGTCCTCGACGCCGGGGCCCGCCGCATCGTCATGGTTTCCGCCTTGCTGCAAGCCGCTGATATCCAATCAGCGACCCGCGAGGTGGCCGATCACTTGCGTCCGCTCACTCAACGATGAGTTCGACGATGTGAACGGAGGGATTGGCGCTGTTCTTGAGCATGTTGATGCGCACGTAACGGGCGTCGGTTGCAGGGAATTTGCCAGAGTAGCCGGCGGCGGTGGCCGGGACCGTGTTCTTGGAGAAATCCAACACCTTTTTCCATTGTTTGCCATCCACCGATACTTCCGCATTCAATTGATAGTAGCGGCCACCATCCCAGTAGGTGATGACGTTGATGAAGCTAACGGGTTGGACCTTTTGCAGATCCACCTGCAGCCAATGGGGCCCCTCGCCGCCGTCCCAGTAATCATCCGCATTGTCGGCCTTGCCGTCCACGGCTATCGAGGGCGACTTGCCATTGCCCGGATCCGGCGGCGGCCCGGCTGTGGCCGGTTTGCCAGTGGCCAAATTCGCTTTGAGCACCTTTTTGTGGTTAAACCAACTACCCACAAGGTGGCCTTGCTGGGTGCCGCTGCCATCAAAG
>JBAXCM010000559.1:0-3107 GCA_037141475.1 Verrucomicrobiota bacterium
CATCGGGGGTGCTCAGGAAGTCGGTGGCCTGGCCGCCGCCGCCATGCACCAGCACCAGCGGCCAGCGATGCTTGCGTTCCGCCGGGATTTGGAACTGCACGAACATCTGCCCGGCAGCGCCCTCGCCCTGGCCGGTGGGGGTGGCCTGGATGTCCCAGTGATGATAGTAGCGGTAGTCCAGAGCCCGCTGCTGGCGGGGGTCCTCGGCATTTTCGATGGCGGTCATCAGGGCGTCTTTGGCCTTGGCGATTTCTTCCTTGGCGGCGGAGGCAAACAATTCCAGACCGGGGTTGAGGCCCTTGTCCACCAACGTCCAAATCGCGCTGTGGCTGCGGTCGGCCTGCATCGATAACTGGTAGCGCCAGCCGCCGATGTCGTGGTCCATGGCGCGGTTGAGCTCACGTTTCGTGCGCCCGGCCTCATCGAGTTTCTCCTTGAGGACGTCGAGCACCTGGTGTTGCAGCCGGTCTTCCCATTCCCTGCGGGCGTCTTCGGCGGCGAGGGTGTATTTTTCCAGTTCGTGGGTTTCGAGTTCGTTGCAGCGGGCGTCGTATCCTGAGTTATCGTCATCCTCCGGATCAAACGCCTCGGCGGTCTCCGGGTGGGTCTCTGCCAGCGCGTGGCGTTCAAGGTTGCGGTCGTGGCGGGCCTTGTCGGACTCGTAGGCACGCAGCCTGGCGATTTCGGCGGCAGCTTCGAGCCGCTGCTGCCAGCGCGGAAATTGTTTGTTAGCGGCGGCGATGAGCGCATCGATCTCGGCGTCCCGAACGCCTTCCATGGCCTCGCGACTGCGTTGGCGGGTGATGAGGGCAGCGGCGGCATCCTCTTCTAACATTGAGATGGCATCGCAGAGCAGGCGTTCTTGGTGGGCGAATTTCTCGATGCTGTTAGCGAGGCGGCCGCTGCGTTCGATGACGCCCTGGAAGGTTTTTTCCAAGACGCGGAGTTTTTCGACGGTGGCCTCGCGTTCCGGGGTGGCCAGCAGGCGGATGGTTTCGTCGAGTTGGGCGAGTTCCTTGCGCAGTCGTGGCAAATCCCGCAACTTTGACGATCCGGCCGGCGGGTCCGCTTTGTCGAGCGTCCATTGGTCGCCGCGATGCAAAAATGAGCGCCAATCGTCGCGGGTTCGGTGGAGGCGGGTGAGTTCGTCTTTGACTTCGGCGAGTTCATCCTGGCGCAAGCTGCGCAAGCGGCGCAGCCCTTCCTCACCAATAGTGAATTCCTTGGCAGGCTGAAAATGCTGGCGGTGCGGCGGGTCTTTGAGCCAGCCATCTTTGGAAAACGCCCGCGGATGGAGATCGAGTTGCGCCGCTGTCTCGACTGATATCACGTCGCCAAACAGGTGGTGCAGATAAGCATTGGCAAGTTCGTGGCGGGTCTCAAACAATGCAGCGACGCTGCCGGGTTTTGGTTTGTTAGGGGCGCTGCCTAGTTCGTTAGGTTGGACGAGCGGTTCATCGAGATGACCGAGACGGCGTGCCTGTTCCCAAGCGGATTTGAAATCGGCGGCGAGCACTGCACCACGGCGGTTGCCTAGCAAGGATTCCAGCAACGGCCACCAGGGTTCGGCGGCGGCCTTCACTTCGATCACCCGGCCGAGGGCGTCCGCCTTGTGACCGCGGGACTTGAGAGCGTCCAGCAAGGGCGAGGGGGCGGCACTGCCCTTGTGGTCGAGGTCGTCCAGATCGCGGCGCAGGCGCGTCTCGCGGGTTTCCAGGTCCTTGACGCGGTCCTCGACGGGCCGGAGCTGGTCGCGGGCATCATTCACAAGCGATTGATAGATCCGGGGCATGCGCTCGGCTGCATCCAGCGCCGCCATCTCGTCGGGCCCCTGCATTTGCTTGAGCCAAGCGGTGGCGGTTTCTGGCTCGACGAGTCCGAAGTCGCGGGCCATCCGCAGCCATTGCTTCCAATACTGGATCCGGTCGTGGAGAAATTGGCGGGCGCTTTTCTCGGTTTCCCGCAAGGCGTCGAGATCACGGGCCACCTCGTCGCGGCGACTGCGGGTTTCCGCTAGGCGGGTGATTTGCAGGTCGGAACCCGCCACCAAACGGATTTTGACGAGCTGCGAATCGAGCTCGTTGCGCTCGAGCAAGGCGGCCTCGTAATTGGCACTCTGCTCGGCATTGTGAATGCGGAGGGTGGCGAGCTCGCTGGTTCTGGTTGTTAGGGCCTCATCTTTCTGGGCATGGGCTAGTGCCTCGTGGAGGTGGGCGTGGAGGCGGGCGTCGCGGCGGGCGTTTTGAAAATCGGCGTGGCGGGCGCGGATTCGGGTGAGGCGTGCGTGTTGGTCGTGGAGTTTTTCGAGGCGGTCTTGGGCGCGGCGGTGGGCGTCGACGCTGGCACGCACGGCTTTGACGTCGGGCAGACCTGGCTCTAACAGGTAGTCGCGGATGAAGCGCTCGAATGACTCGACGGGCTGGAAGGCCATCGAGTTAGGGAGGGTTTTATTCATCTGGACGCGGTCGAAGCCGAGGTGGCTGCGGGAACCCATTTCATCCAGATAGGACGCTTGGCGGTCGAATACTTCGCCGCCCAGATCGCGTTTCACATGGACGCGGAATTCGTCTTCGGCCATGAATGCCACCGCGTCGGCGTCGAGTTCGCGGCCGAGAAAATCCTCGCGTTCAAGGCGGGAGGGGACGGTGAACCACAGGGTGCGAGGCCGGGCGCTAGGCCCTTCGAACTCGATGCGAGCCCCCCAGGTTTCGCGGCGTGGGGTGGATTCGCCGGATGTCGCAGGCCAGACGAATTCCAGGCCGGCGAGGGTCACCCCAGATGGGCGCAGGTATCGCTCCTGGCCGTCGTTGCCCTGGGTGTTGGTATCGCAGAGGCAGTAGCCGCGCAGCGAACGACCACTGCCAGATCCCGCAGCGGCCTTGTTGAAACGACTGAGCGCTTCGCCTAACAAAACAAACTGGATCAGGTCTAACAGCACGCTTTTACCGGAGCCATTGGCACCGGTGATGAGTGTGAGCCCGGAAACATCGATGAAGCGGCGGTAGCCATACCAGTTGATGGCGAGGATGCGGCTCAGATGAACGCGTGCAGGCATGTCAGGATTGCGGGCTGGGGGTGGGAGCGGATTCACCGGGTTGATAGAGTGC
>JBAXCM010000560.1:0-3076 GCA_037141475.1 Verrucomicrobiota bacterium
CAACCTCTCCCACCTCGATTCCCTCCATCCCCTCATCAACCCCGCCTAACACCCTCCACCCGATTCCACGGCCCGCATGACCTCAAAACTCAACAATCGACCTCGCTTCCGACAACCGAACAAACAAGTCGGATTCCCGAACTGCCGGCTGTCGGCGGAAACCCAATACCTCAAGCAAATGTTACCATGCGAGGACTGACCCCATCGGTCGGTGGGCTCCTCGCATTTCAGGGAATTGAGCTTGCTCGACCCTTGGAGTCGAACACTGGGTTCTAGACCTTGGCCTGCAGGGCTCCCACAATGCGATGAAGTGCGTTCTCCCAGCTCGATTGATGCTGTCCTTGACACGAGGTCTTCAGACAGACGCGAATTTGCTTGTCGCCGACCTTGGCACGAAGGTAATAAAAAACCCGTTCGCATGCTTCACCAAATTCTCCGCCACACTCAGCCAGTCACCTTTTATGGGGAAAATTTTCCTCACAAGTGTACTGAGGTGCAAGAAATTTGCCCAACACTCGTCAAAACAAGTAGTCGAACGGGTCTTGTCATTGAGTCAATTTGCTGTAAGTCCTTGTAAATCAATATGCGCCTGTAGCTCAGTTGGATAGAGCATCCGCCTTCTAAGCGGAATGTCACTGGTTCGAGTCCAGTCAGGCGCGCCCTACGGGCATAAGGGATGCAGCGGATTTACTAGCGGATAGGAAACGAGTCACTGCCGTTTCTGTGCCCTTAAAATTGGAACACTGCCCCTTTCCCGCACTGCGGCCCGGTGCCGGTCACTCACTCGCCGGGTGCTTCCAGCCTGCGGCCGCTCGGGGTGCCCCGTCCCACCTGCGGCAGCGGTGCTGGCCTGCGGCCCGGTCGAGGTCGCCAGCATCGCCGGGCGGGTCGTTGCTGCCCGGTGTCCCCGGTGCCTTCACCGGGCGGGCACCTGGGGGCGGTCGAGTGTTCCACGGCCTGCGGTGAGTTCCACAGGGAGGGCTTGGCGCGGTGTTGCTACCTGGTAGCGCAAACGGTCGTTTGATATTCGAGAACCGAGGGCGGGGTGCCTTGTAGCGGCGTAAGCGTTACAATAAGCCGTAAGCTTACGCGCGCCCCACCTCGCCCGGTGCCACTCGCCGAAAAGCCGTTGCCCAAAAACCTGCCTGCCAATTTCCAGCCTGTCCGCTGGGAAGACTGGGGCAGTTCAATCGTCTGCCGTGCCCATGGCCGTCTCGTGAAATTCTGGCTGGCTGACAGGCTGGTGCAAAGCATGGAGCGGTGAGCCGTCCACGTCGAACGTCGGCACGGAAAACGGCCGCCCTGTTTCCAAGGCGGCCGTCCCCGAACATGACGGCGAGGAACCAACTCGCCATCCGATATGCCGCGATGACTAGTCGCGGAGAATGTTACTCAATGAAAATCCCCGGCGAGGTCGTTAGACTCGGCACCGGGCAAAGTGACCTTGCCCCTAACAAGAGGCTTGGCCGGTGTCGGTGCAGGTGAATCAAACGCGGCCAATTTTTCGCGAGCAGCTTTCAAATCTGGATCCGCCAGCGCGGCGACTTGCGCTTTTTCGATGGCGGCTTTTTCCATATCAAGGACGTGCTGATGGGCCTCGGCCTTCTCCTTGCGCTCTGCCAAAACGAGAACTTGAAGCCGCTCACGCTCAGCATGAAGTGGATCCAGCAACGCGAGGGCAGCGGCAAGACCGGGTTCAGCTTCGAGCGCTCTTAGACCGCTGTCGATTGCCGCAAATTTCGCAAGCTCCGCGTGGTGCCCGTTGTGAAACTGTGCATCAATTTTTCCTTGGGCTGGGTGCGGCGTCAACTTTGAAACGTCGTTGGCGGCTTGCCAGATAAACGTCTGAGCGGCATCGGCGGCAAACTTCTGACGGATGGACCTAACGGCATGATATGCGTTGAACAAGTGCAATGCCTCTTGCGGGCAATTTATGATCTTTTGCGCAACGGCGTGCAACGCGATTTCGTTAGGCGTGACGGGTTCAACCGGAGTTTGAGCCGACGGAACCAGTTCGGGCAGGGGCTTGCTAGGATAGACGGATGGGGCGGTGGTAGTTTGCATATATGTACTTTTGTTAGTTTGTTAGGAGAGTTATACATTAGGCCAGCTTGCCGCCGGTGCGGAAAAATTCCATTTTGGCGGAAGCTGTTAGTAAATCGAAAGCTGATTTTGTTAGGACCTTGCCGGGTGTCGGCTGGTGCTTGACGGCCTCGGCTTTGGATGCGGTGGCGCAGCTCTCGCGACTCTCGCGAAGCTTTCGGCACATCGCGGTTTCGCCTTGATGAGCGGGCGGAGTCGTTGGAGCTACTACGGCCTTAGTAAGTGGGGCGGCAGCGGTTGGCTTGGCGGTCTGATGAAGGGCAAGCAGCTCTTCCCCCTCAGGAGAGCGCCCGTGCTTTTGATAGAACACGGCCAACGCGTCGAGGATTGGCAATTTTCGTTTGATAGGCTTTGACATGATATGTGTTTTGTTAGTGAGAATTTCGGTGCGAGCAGCATCAAGCAGACATGCCCGGTCACGAGCGCTTGCGGGAATTTTCCCGGTTTGAATGAAGGTCGATAGATTCATGGCTTTCAGAGGGTTTTGCGGTACGTGGCAATTGCGGCCTCGTGCTTGGCGATGAGCGTTAGGACTTCGAGCTTGCGCTTGATCTCGGCGAGCTGGGCCGGGTCGCAAAGCTTCGTGCGCAGTACCGACGAAACACCTTTGTCTAACAACACGGCAAGCAGCTTGTCGGGGTTGCTCATGGTTTCAATACCGAACTTTTCGATAAGCTGAAATGCGCGTTGACGACTATGGATTTGATAGGCCGTAGCGACGGCTTGGAGCGATAGAGGCGGAGGTGCCGGGGCGAACACTTCGCGGGCGACGTCACCGACGAAGTCATAAGCCGGTGGCCGGGTCGGTGCGGCGGTGCGTGGCGTTTTGCTCATGGCGGGATGGTGCGCGATTGGTGGCGGTTGTCAAAAATTTGGCAGCAACCTTGACGAGCCGTTAGAAAAGTTTGTGGCTAGCATCTGATAGTGCCGTCAACATGCGGTCGATTTCAACGCGGAGGATTTCTTGAATGTC
>JBAXCM010000561.1:0-3074 GCA_037141475.1 Verrucomicrobiota bacterium
ATTCCGTATCCTACCTGATTTCCTCAGCTCGCTTGGTTAGAGACTGCAGGCGCTCCGCGCAGGGCCAAAGCGCCGTCGCCGCTACGCTCTGCCGGCGCACTCCATAATCTTTGGCCTTCTCCTTTGGGGAGCAGCGAGGGGCAGGTCTCCGACCTGCCGGTCCACGGAGTCTCCGACTCCGTGCAGGGCAAGAGCAAGAGCAAGAGCAAGAGCAAGAGATCTGCGCCACGCTGCTCCCGGGTGTAGGGCAGGTCTCCGACCTGCCCCACGCCCTGTCAGGATGAGCGCTCAGGCGTTCTGACCCTTGTTCCCCGCCGGGCAACCCAGCCGGAATTTGCCGGAGCTTTCCGGCATGATCAAATCCGTTTGCTGAATCATCGGTTCGCGCATGAGTCCTAATAATCGTTTGAGACGTTGCTGCAAGGCTTGGGTCTCCGCCGTGCCGGGCGGGGTGGTGTCAGGCACAAAACGCAGCAACCAGTCGCCCGAGGCCCGCTCGCATAGCTGGTAATGTGCGATGCCGGCCACGGTCGCCACACACTCGTCAATGTCCAAGATCGTCACTCGAGCGCCGTCAGGCGTGGTGAACGCGTCCGCCACGCGCCCGTGAACCCGGCAGTTCGTTTGGTAAGGTTGTTCGCGACGTTCCACCAGATCCCCGATTCGGTATCGGATGAGCGGCATGAAATCATTGGTCAGAGTCGTGACCGCCAGTTCCCCAACGCCGCGCTCGTCGGGGTTCAGCACCTCCAGGAACGCGGTTTCAAAACTCGGCCGCATTTGGCCTCCCTCGGTTTCCATCAGCAGATGGCCGGTCTCGGTCGAGCCATACAGGTTAAACACCGGGACGCCGAAAGCCCGCTGGAGAATCCTGCGGTGGGCCAGGCTCACGAACTCGTAGCTGCAAAGGATGAACTGCAGCGACGGGAAGCGGATGGCGCGGCGTTCGCAGTAACGCGCGAACAGAACGCCATAAACCGGATCCACGTCGAGAAATTGCGGTTGCCACTCAGCGGCTTCAGCCGCCATCCGCGCGAGGTCGGCTTCGCCCCAAAGAAACGGAAGCCGCGACAGGCTGACGAAGAGGGCGTTGCCGACGATGCGGTCGGCGCGTGAAGGTGTGCCGGTGTAACAGATGTCGCCGCTGCAAATCGGCGAGTTGATCGTGACGCGCCGCGCTGCGGGAAATGCATCGAGCACTCCCGCCACGAACGGATTCACCCGCAGTGCCCGGTCCTCCTGCTCTGCCCACCAGCCCCGCGCCAGCAGCAGCGGCGTTCGCTCCTCCGAAGTGCCCGAGGTATGCTCCAGCTCGACCAGGTCCTGATCCAGCAGCGCTTCCAACTCGACATCCGCGCGAAGAAAATTGCGTGGAAAGCCGCTGCGGATGTCCCGCTTGGTGATGAACGGCAGACGGCGCAATTCCTCGAGGGAGAGCCTGGCACCAGCCCCGGGCGGCGCATTGCCGGGACGCCGGTACAGCGGCACCTCGCGCAGCCAGCGGGGCAGAGCATCGCCCAGCCGGTGCGGCAAGGCAGCTTCGCGAATCAGTTCCTGTGTCGCTAACATACAACTCTTCTCATAGTCCTGTGCAAGATAGCAGAATCTAGCACAAATCGAGAAATTCGCAGGTAATTTGGAAGAAGCAAACCCAGCCCACCCAGAGAATAGCGAAATTATACTTTCAACCTGCCCGGAAGGGCTTAGAGTATTGTGAAAGTGCAAGATATGGCAAAAGCGAATCTCCCTGCCCCGCGTAGCGTCAAAAGCAAATTGTTATCCGTTCAGTTTTCGACAATGGCTGTGCTGGCGGCTGCCAGCTTCCAGCCGTTGGTGGCAGCGGCGGACATCACCTATATTGACCTGACTGCCGCCGGAATGGATTACTCAACCGCCGGCGGGTTGTATGGCACGGACGTGGTTGGTATTGCCGGCATGGGCGGGGTTAGTCACCCCATCTTGTGGTCAGGCTCGGCCAGTTCGTACGTGGACCTAAGCCCCGCCGGAAGTTACGGCAGCTCTGCCTACAGCATCAGTGGCTCATGGCAGGTCGGATCGTTTAATATTTCGCCCACGGGGGCGACAAACCACGCCGCGTTATGGTCGGGCACGGCCGCTTCCGTTGTGGATCTGAATCCCTCGTGGGCGATTTCCTCCATAGCCCAAGGGGTGAGCAGTTCGCAACAGGTGGGTTTGGCTTTTGTTGGCGGGGTTGATCACGCCACCTTGTGGTCGGGCACGGCTGCTTCGGTTGTGGACCTGAATCCTTCTTTGGCTGCTAATAGTATTGCCTTTGCGACAGACGGCTCTCATCAAGTGGGATTCGCCGGGATAGGCGGCAACAGTCGAGCCGGGTTCTGGTCGGGGACGGCAGATTCCTTTGTGGACTTGTCACCCAGTGGATCGCTTTCGTCTCGGGCCTATATGCTGAGCGGCTCTCACCAAGTGGGGGTGGCTACGGTTGGCAGTGCCGATCACGCCGCGTTATGGTCGGGCACGCCCGAATCGTTTGTGGACCTGAATCCCGCGGGATATAGTATGTCTGCGGCCTTGGGAGTGGACGGTCCATGGCAGATTGGGTTTGCCGTCACTGGTGGCGTGTCACATGCCGCTTTGTGGTCGGGCACGCCCGAATCGTTTTTTGATTTGAGCGCCATTTTCGGTTCAGCCTTCCCGAAGGGCGCCAATGCCGCCGGCGTCTGGATCGATGGCACCACTCTCTACATCTCCGGCACAGCTTACGATTCGAGCGAAAACGGCCATGCCATCCTCTGGACGATTACGAACGCCGTCCCTGAGCCTGGCTCAGCGGCGTTACTGGCGCTTGGCTTGGGTGGTCTTGTGATGTGTCAGCGTCGGCGAAGCTCCCGTGCCTGCTGACGGAAGCCCTCGCTGATATCAGTTCCCCTTTCCCCGAGAGCCTTCTTGGGCTGCCTGTTGTGCCACGAATACGTTGGCCATTGAAGCCGAAGTGGACAGCCAAGGCTGGCTGAACATCCATGCTAAGATGCGCACCTGCGATCAGGGCGGATTCAAGAACCTGCAAAATCGTAGCCGCCGACGGCAGTCGGCGC
>JBAXCM010000562.1:0-3073 GCA_037141475.1 Verrucomicrobiota bacterium
AACCGCCCACCACTCTGGCCAGATGAGATCTCACCCAAATAACAGAGTAGAGATACAAGACGAAGGAGTTGATCGCCGCCTGGGGTGACGATGCCTGGCACCTTGCCAACCCCGAGCACCCGTTTGCCTATATCAAGTGCGCCCTTTCCAACCGGGAACGCCTCGTGGACAAGGTGAAGCAGGACGTTCCGCTCGCCTGCGTCAAGCGCCGGGGCAAGATCGCCTTCATCCCGCTCGAAGCCTCGCCGCGCACCGAAGAGATGTTCCTCCGCTACCTCTAACACATCATGAACGACACCGACCGCCAGAAACTATTGTCCACCGCCTTCCATGACGTTGAAGCCATCGTCGGAGGCCACTCCATGCGTCCGCTTTCACTCGCCAGCTACGACGTACTCCTGCGCACCGGCAACCCGCTGGTGAAGGGTGAGATGCCCAAGGACGGCACGCCCGAGTTCACCGCCGCCATCATGGGATTCGTGTTCGCCCACTGCGCCTCGTGGCCGGAAGTGGCGTTGGTTTCCTTCGACCAACAGGCATTCCGCGAGTCCGCCCTCATCTTCTGCGGTGGCCTCACACCCGCCGATTTCCAGATCGCGTTCAAACGGTTGGAGGAACAGAGCAAGGAGCTTGAAGCGGCACAGGTTGAGACTATGGGAGGTGTTGGCGCAAAAAAGCCTCGCCGTGCGACGAACCGGGTTTCCTAGCAGCCCAGGTGTTTGCCGTCGCCGCTGAAACGGGTTGGCCCGAAGAACGCATCCTTTTCATGCCACTGGCACGTCTCGCCCAATACCAGCACTGCCTGTTTCGGAGAAACGGGGTGCGGACCCACTGGAGCAGTACCGGCACAGGGCAATCAACGCTCAGGGACCAGTTGGACACGCTGCGCCTCCAGTGGAAGCAAGCAACGAGCCACGAACAGCCGGAACCATGACAACGCAACGAATCGGCTTTATCGGACAAGGGTGGATCGGCAGGAATTATGCGGATTGCTTCGAGTCACGCGGCTTTGACGTCGTCCGTTACAGCATGGAAGAGCCGTTCGTTGGCAACAGACAACGACTCAAGGACTGCCGCATTGTGTTCATTGCGGTGCCAACTCCAACCACACCAAGCGGCTTCGATGACAGTCTGGTGGTGTCAGCTTTGGAAAACATCGGTCCCGGCTCCACCGCGGTTGTCAAATCCACCATCCTGCCGGGCACCACGGAGAAATTGCAGGATTTGTTTCCAGACGTCATCGTGATGCACTCCCCAGAGTTCCTGGTTGAGAAATCCGCCGCCCACGACGCAGCCCACCCTAGCAGGAACATCGTTGGCATCCCCAAGGACAATCGGGAGTATCGAACCCGTGCGGCGGAAGTGTTGTCAGTCCTTCCCACGGCACCCTTTGAATTGATCTGCGCGGCCAGGGAAGCCGAATTGATCAAATACGGGGCCAACGCCTTTCTGTACCTGAAAGTCGTCTATGCCAACATTCTCCATGACCTGGCGCGAAGCCTGGATTGCGATTATGCAAGGGTGCGGGACATGGTGGCAGCCGACGCCCGAATCGGCCCGAGTCACCTGAAAATCGCGAATGACGGCGGGCGCGGTGCCGGCGGGCACTGCTTCATCAAGGATTTCGAGGCGTTCATCGGGCTGTATGAAAAGGCCGCAGACGACCCGTTGGGCCTGCTGGCTCTGGAGGCCTGGCGCGACAAGAATGTGCAGTTGCTCCGGAACAGCGGCAAAAACCTCGACTTGCTGCGCGGCGTCTATGGTGAAACGGCGTGACAATTTTGGTAGAATCCCCTTGCACCGGTGGTTGGCGTGTGATTGAATCTCCGTGTGAAAGCGACCTTACCAGCTTCGGTGGACGAAGTCCGTCCATACGGGAGACTGTTCCACCTGCAACAGCCTCTGTGTGTTTGATTTGATCAAAAGCACAGAGGCATAACACCACTGTTGGGCAAATGACAAATGAAGACTCCCTCCCGAACGATGCTACCATCGGCAGCCCCAGAAAGGGTAACTGTCATTGGCTGGATAATATTATTTGCCATAGTCGCGGGAACAATTTGGGGATTGACTACAAGCGTACATTTACGATGGGTCATCGGCATTTTCGTATTGCTAATTGCATTGATGGCGATATTTGACGATTATCGTCTAAAGCGCATTAAAGAAGAACGAAAAGAAGAATCCATCTGCTCATTCTCACGAGAGTTACCTGCCAAGATTCATGATACATGGGTTGTCCGCGCTGTTTACGAAGAACTCTCCCAACATCTGGATGCACCACTCCGCCCTTCCGACGACTTGAAGTCTTTTTGGCGAATTGATCCCGATGAATTGAACGACATCGCAATCGGTATTGCGAGCCGCGCGGGTCGGTCTATGGAGGATACCAAGAACAATCCGATGCTTGATCGAGTCGTCACTATCGCGGACCTGATTTTATTCATCGAGAACCAACCAAGACTGCCCAACAAATCGCCGTAGCCGACCGGCATCAGCACCGCTGTCTCACACCAACCACACTCCAATCGCCCGGCGGCTAGGCTAGGCGTTGGGCCATATAGAAACCACCATCCATGCGAACAATTTTCATTATCTTCACATTGTGCTTTGGAACAACACATGCCGCCGAAAAGGCATTTGCTTTCAATGTGACTTACCGCGAAATCAAGGACGCGAAGGAGATAATTGGCAAATGGTCGTTTTCTGAACAATGGTCCGGTTACATGGGATTGGCCATAGAGTTCAAAGAACATGAATTCAGATATTGGGCTACATCCGATTTCAAATCGCCTGATGAACCCAAATATCCAATTGTTGGAACGTGGGAACTTGTCAAAGGAGTGGTTGTGCTCAAAGCACCCGAAGGAGTGCAATTATACTCCGACGAATGGGTAATGACCAAATCCGGAGAGTCGGTTGGATTGACGAACCCGGATAACGTGAAAGTCTTGATCTGGCAGCAGGCTTCCCCCGCTTCGAGGATGCTTACGAAGTGGCATGAAGAATCTGACACGTGGCCAATGCTCAACATGCCGGGACCTTGGAGAAAATCAGCCCAACAACCGGGCCC
>JBAXCM010000563.1:0-3073 GCA_037141475.1 Verrucomicrobiota bacterium
GATTTCCGGTGCGTCCCAAGTGCTGCGGGCCAGACCGGGGCTTTCGACGAGGACACGCACGGACCTGCCGACTTGGGCTTGGTTCGTCTCGCCGGCGATCCGCTGGAGGGCGGCCATGGCGCGCGACCAGCGGCTGCGGCGGGTCATGTGGTGGAGGTGGCCGTTCAATTGATAGGCGCGGGTGCCTTCCTCCTTGGAGTATTGAAAAACCCCGGCACGCTCGAAGCGGAATTCATCGATAAAGTCTAGTAATTCCTGGAAATCCTCTTCGGTTTCGCCGGGGAAGCCGACGATGAATGTGGTGCGGATGGCGAGGCCTGGGATACCGGCGCGCATCCGGCGCAACAGGTTGCGGATGTAGTCGCCACTGGTCACCCGCTGCATGGCGGTGAGCATGCGATCGGATATGTGTTGGAGCGGGATATCGACGTATTTGGCGACCTTATCGCAGGAGGCGATGGTTTCGATCAATTCATCGGACCAATGGGCCGGGTGGGTGTAGAGGAGTCGCACCCAGAAGTCGCCGGGGAGTTGGTTGATGGCGCGCAGGAGGCTGGCGAGGCTTTCGCCCTTGCTGGAATCGACTGGCGAGGCAGGTTTGGGGCGGTGTTCGCTCCAGTGGTCCATGCCAAAATACGTGGTATCTTGGGAGATGAGGTTGATTTCCTTGACCCCGGAAGCGACCAGTGCCTCGACTTCGCGCACAACTGAGTCCTGGCTGCGAGAGCGATGGCGGCCACGGATTTGCGGGATGATGCAAAACGAACAGGTATGGTTGCAGCCCTCGGCAATCTTGACGTAGGCAAAATGATCCGGCGTGAGGCGGAAGCGCGGCGTCGTGTAATCCGGAACAAACTGGGGCTTGAGCGTGACGAAATCGCGAGGGTCATCGGTGGCGGCTGGCCCCTCATCCTTGGTTAGTTCGCTTTGGCTGTCAGATCCTAACAATTTGTGGATAATCGGCGCGATTTTCGGAAGCTGGTCGAGGCCGATGAAGGCATCGACTTCCGGCATCAGGCCGGGCAGGTCCTTGGCAAATCGCTGTGACAGGCAGCCGGCGACGATGATTTTCTGGCGGGCTCGTTCGGGATCGGCGCTGCGGTCGTTGACGGCACCGAACACTGCGTCGATCGATTCCTGCTTGGCGATATCGATGAACGAGCAAGTGTTGATGATGAGCACATCGGCGAGTTCGGGATCTGGAGTCATGGCCATGCCTGCCTGGGCGAGGTGCCCGAGCATGACTTCCGAGTCGATGAGGTTTTGGGCGCAACCCAGGGAGATGAGGCCGACGGTGGGGGTGGGCATGTGCTAGAAGCGCGGCGGCAGGATGAGTTCGTCGCCGACAACCGGAGCGATGGTGCCGAAGCCTGGAAGCACGTTAGCGATGGCTTCGCTGCCGACGATGGAGGAGATTTTGAGTTTGCCGAGGATGCCGGTATTGCGGCGGATATCGAGGATGGGGTTTTGTTGGACTTGATCGGGCATGAGCACCTCGAGGGTGACGAAAGTGCCGGTTTGCGGGTCATTGACGCATTCCTTGATTTTGGCGACGAGCAGGGCTTGAGCGATGAGGCGGGCTTCACGGGCGGTGGAGTTTTTCTTCTCCAGTTCACCACGAACCAGTTCCAAGTTCTCACTGTCGGAGACCTTGGCGTTGCGTTCAGCCTTGGCTTTCTCTTCGGCAAGCGCCAAACGGAGGTCCTCGCTTTCCTTCAAGCGTTGTTTGGTGGCTTCAAGCTCATCGTGGTTTGCTGCCGGCGGAGCGACGGGGGCAGCGGGACTTTGCACAAGTTGTTTTTCCAAGGCCGCGCGGTTGAGGTCCTCACGGAGGGCGTCGACGGTTTTGCGCAGGCGTTCGGTTTCATCGGCCGGGGTGTTTTTCACCCCTTGCTGCATGTTATTCCAAGACATCACCACGGCCGCGAGCAGCAGGGCGACGGTGGTGCCAAGAAGGAGTTTGGTGGTGTCCATGCGAGGAAGATGACCGGAGCTGCCCCGGCTGTCAACGCGGCAACGCAGGAATTGCCATCTACAGTCTAAAATGCTGGGTTCGGCGGCAGGGCACCGCCGTGAGGGGAAGCGTGATTTCTTAGGGCTGGGGTTGTGCGGCGCGTTCTTGAAGGTGGCGGGTGACGTTTTCGGGCAAGGGGTTTTGCTGGATCCATGTTTGAGCGCTGGCTGGATCGCGACTCAGCCATTTGTCCAAGGAGCGGTTATACATATTCTCTTGGTTGCCAGGATCGGCAATGCTTCCGATGTAATTCAAAGCAAGGGCTGGATTGCTGCCGAATGAGTGCCAAACAAACGTTTGAATGGTGCCGTCGGTGATATCTGCGGGGTGGCTGTTGATCATGGCGGCGGCGGCGGCCGGGTCTTGGCCGGAGATGGCGGAAATGACGCCACGCAAGGCATTGCCGCGCTCTTCGCCTTTGGGCAGGGCTTCAAAATAGGCGACGGCGGCAGTCTTATCTGACGTTGCCCAGGCTGCCAGCACGTTGTCGAGACTGCGTTTGGTGGCCTCGCCGGGGTTGGCCAGCAACCAGTCGGCCGTCCCTTTAGGATCGGTTTGGGCCATTTGATCGACGGCGCGCATCATCGACCCGTTGCGCAGCGAATCATCGGTGAGGGCTGAAATCCAGGCTCGAGCGGCATCCGTGCCTTGGGCCAAGACGTGGGGGAGCATGGCGTCCAAAGCCTCGCCGCGTTCATTGCTGCGGGGCATGCTGGTTAGCAATGCGGAGGCGCGGGCCGGATCGGTGGCGCCGAGCGTGCGAATGATGCCAGCGAAGTAGGGATTGGCGTCGGTGCTAGTGTGGTTTGCCTGAGCCCAGCGGATCGCGGCATCCGGATCGGTGGCGGCCCAAGTAGAGAGGATCGTGTTGGCGGCAAAGCCACTGCGGGTATTGGCTTGGGCGTAGGTGAGAGCGGCGGTGGGATCGACCTGTGACCAGGCGGTGAGCAACATGGCGTATTCGCTGAAGCGGCTTTCGGTGATACCGAGGCCGCGAAATTTTGCGATGGCAGCTTCAAAATCACCTGGGGCGAGTTGGTCGATGTATGCGAGCAGGGC
>JBAXCM010000564.1:0-3050 GCA_037141475.1 Verrucomicrobiota bacterium
GCCGCGGCTCCGATGCGCGGGACGACGACGGTCTTGTCAATCTTCTGCGTCAGCAACCAGGAGTAGCGCGGCATGATCGAGCCGGGCGAGGTGTCGCGCGGGTTGTCCATGTGGTTGTAATGCCAGGCGTCGGGATACTTGCCGCCGACGCGATGGAGGTCCGGTCCGGTGCGCTTGGAGCCCCATGTGAAGGGATGGTCATAGACGAACTCGCCGGCCTTGGAGTATTCGCCGTAGCGCTCGGTCTCAGACCGGAATGGGCGGATCATCTGGGAATGGCAACCCAGGCAGCCTTCGCGGATGTAGATGTCGCGGCCCATGACTTCAAGAGGCGAGTAGGGTTTGACGGATGCGATGGTGGGCACGTTTTGTTTGACGAGCCACATGGGAACGATTTCGACCAGGCCGCCAATGAGAACTGCGACCACGGTCAGGACGGTGAAAGTCAAGGGCTTGGCTTCCAGCCAGCGATGGGTCCATGGACGGTCGTGAGACAGGGCCTCGCTGACGAGCGGGGCGGCCTGAGCTTCTTGTTCCGGGACGAACACGCCGCTCTTGGCCGTTTTGTAAAGGTTGAACGCCATGAGGAAGACGCCGACCAGGTAGAGCAATCCGCCGATGGCGCGGAAGCGGTACATGGGCAGGATGGTTTGGACGACTTCGAGGAAGTTGGGATACTGCAGGAAACCATCCGAGGTGAACTGCTTCCACATCAGGCCTTCGGTGACGCCCGCGGAGTAAATCGGGATGACGTAGAACACCATGCCCACCAGCGCGATCCAGAAATGGTAGTTGGCGAGTTTAGTGGACCAGAGGTTGGTATTGTAAAGCCGGGGAAATATCCAGTAGAGCACGCTGAAAGTGAGAAAGCCGTTCCAGCCCAGCGCGCCGGTGTGGACGTGGGCAATGGTCCAGTCGGTGTAATGGGAGAGGGCGTTGACGCTCTTGATCGCAAGGGTCGGGCCTTCGAGGGTTGCCATGCCGTAGGCCGTCACCGCCACAACCATGAACTTGAGCATGGGATCCTGACGCACCTTGTCCCATGCGCCGCGCAAGGTGAGCAGACCATTGAGCATGCCACCCCAGGATGGGGCGATGAGCATGAGCGAAAAGGCCATGCCGAGGGATTGCGCCCAATCGGGCAGGGCTGTGTAGAGCAGGTGATGGGGGCCGGCCCAGATGTAGATGAAGATCAACGCCCAGAAGTGAATGATTGAAAGGCGATACGAGAACACGGGGCGATTGGCCGCTTTTGGCAGGAAGTAATACATCATGCCGAGGTAGGGTGTGGTGAGGAAGAACGCCACCGCGTTGTGGCCGTACCACCATTGGACCAGGGCATCCTGGACACCGGCGTAGATCGAATAGCTCTTCCACATTGTGGCCGGCACCTCCATGGAATTGACAATGTGCAGCACGGCAACCGTCAGCGCAGTAGCGATGTAAAACCAAATGGCTACATAGAGGTGGCGCTCGCGGCGCTTGAAGATGGTGCCAAACAGGTTAATGCAGAAGATGACCCACACCACCGCAATGAGGATATCAATCGGCCACTCGAGTTCTGCGTATTCCTTGCTGGTGGTGAAGCCGAGGGGGAGGGTGACGGCGGCGGCGACGATGATGGCATTCCAGCCCCAGAAGTTAATCCAACTCAATAGGTCGCTGAACATCCGGGCTTTGCAGAGCCGTTGCAGCGAATAGTAAATTCCCATGAACATCCCGTTGCCAACAAACGCGAAGATCACCGCGTTGGTGTGCAGCGGGCGCAGTCGGCCGAAGGTGATGAACTGGAAATTGAGGTTGGCGGCCGGCCAGAAAAGTTGGGTGGCGGCCAACAGACCGGCCAGCATGCCGACAATCCCCCACACCACCGTCGCAATCGCGAAGGCCCGGACGACCTGGTTATCGTATTTAAACGTTTCTACCTGCGCCGAGGGGGCGCGGCCGGCCATGCCTCGGCCGTTTGCTGCTTTTCTTGCGGACGTTTCACTCATGATGGGTTCGTGTTGGGTTTGGTTTCAGAGAGACTCGGTTTGCTGGGGGCATCCTCGGCCAGGATGCGCATCGAGGGGGTGCAGGTATCATCGAACTGCCCCGACTTGACCGCCCAGATGAATCCGCCGAGGAAGGCGAGCGCAAGGGCAAGACTGGCAAGGATTAGTATCAGTACAACAGACACGCTTACAATTTCGTCATTTCGTCAGTCCAGCCCGCTTCGCGGCGCGGGTTGTGGCGCTGCAAGCAAACAGGACGACGGTTATCGAACTCAAGGGCATCAAGATCGCACAAATCAGCGGCGACAAAATCCCCGCCGCGGCAATCGTGATACCGGCCAAATTATAGACTGCCGAGATGCCGAAACACAAGCGCACGATTTGAGTCGCGCTTTTTGCCAGGACGAAGATACCCGCCAGCCGCGGCACTCGATCAGCTCCCAGGATGACATCGCTGGCAGGGGAGAATGCCCCAACCTTCTCGACAGCCGCCACTCCCACATCGCTCTGCTTGAGCGCGCCAGCGTCGTTCAACCCGTCGCCAACCATCATCACTATTTTGCCCGACGCCTGGAGGTCGCGAATGAAATTGAGTTTATCCAGCGGGCTTTGATCAAAATGCAGTCTTGCCTTGCCACCAAATAGACTCTGGAACTGTGCCCGCTCCTTTTCATTGTCGCCGCTTAGCAATGCAAGTTCATAGCGGACGCTTAGTTGGCGGAGGAGCTGATCAGTGTCCGGTCGCACGGAGTTCTCCAGCACGAAGGCGCCGCGCAATTCTCCGTCAACAGCCAGCCAGACGTTGCTCCCTGGTGGCAGGGTGGATTCAGGAGCCGGCACGCCGCAACGCTCGAGCCAGGCTCGCGAGCCGAGCCGAATTTCGTGTCCCTGCACACTGCCCTGGATGCCACAGCCTGCGATTTCAATAAACCGATGCATGATTTGGGCGGCGTGCCTGTTGGCCAACGATTCGTGAATCCGGGCGGCGTGCGGATGTGTGGAATGCTGTGTGAGCGAGCAAACCCAAGATTCTTCGCCGGCCCTAAGTGCCTCCGC
>JBAXCM010000565.1:0-3049 GCA_037141475.1 Verrucomicrobiota bacterium
ATCGCCGGCTGCCTGCTGGTGCTGCTTCCGTTAGGCTGGCGGCGGCGCTGGGGTGATGTGCCGATGTTGCTGGCCTCCGCCCTGCTGGCCACCTCGCCTCTATTGGTTTACTACAGCCGGATGTTCATCCACGAGTCGGTGTTCGGGTTGCTGGGAATGCTGGCCCTGATGGTTATTCTAACCAAACCAAGATGGGGGCTGCCGGGGGTTTGCATCGGCCTGATGTTTGCCACGCGTGAGACGTTTGTCATCAGCATGATCGCTTGGTCAGGCGCGGCCGGGCTCGTCGCGCTGGGCCGGCGTGAGTGGTTGACCCGCAGTGCGCTGGCTGCTGGGTGGCGGACGTGGCGGCTGCCGCTGGTGATCTCGGTGCTTAGCGCGGCACTTACCGCCGGATACTTCTATAGTGACGGGTTGCGCCATCCTGCGGGGGTGTGGGATGCCGTGCAAACATTCTTTGTTTATAAGACAGGAGCCGGCCATGACAAACCGTTTTTCTATTACCTGAATTTCCTAACTATTCCTCACAAAGCTGGGGGGCTGTGGTGGTATGGCACGCCGGTGGTCGTGCTGGCGCTGGTAGCCTTCGCGGCGAGTTTCCGGCGCGGGGCGATGGAGGAAGATCGGCGGCTGACGATTCGATTTTTCGGCTATGCGGCGCTGGGGCACTTCATCATTTACGGATTGATTGCCTACAAGACGCCGTGGCTGATGGTCTTGCCATGGGCCCATGTGTGTGTGCTGGCTGGCCTGGGTGTGGCGGGCATGGCAGGCACTCGACGGGTGTGGCAGGGCGGCGTGATATTGTTGGTTGGTTTCACGTTGATATCGCAGTACCGGCAAGCGAGATATGCCACAGGCCGGTTAGCGTCCGACGCTCGAAATCCGTTTGCCTATGTGCCGACGCGGAGGGACATTGAAGGGATTGGGCCATGGTTGCAACAACTTGCCGCCAAGGCACCGCAGCACACGGTGGAGCCCATTGCGGTGATTGGCAGCGGATATTGGCCGCTGCCGTGGTATCTTCGCTCATTCAAATCCATCGGTTACTGGCAGCAGCCACCGGCCAACCTAGCGGAATGGCCTATGGTGTTGTGCGTGCCGGAATCCGCCGAGGCGGTCATGGCCCAACTCGCCACGACCCACACGCCGCGGCCCCGGGGGTTGCGTGACAACGTGGCGCTGACAATGTTTATCCGCAATGACATCTGGGCCGCTTGGATGAAACCCGACGAGCCATGACGCCGCCCTTGTCACTGCCGGATTCCGAGGTCTTCACCCATGAGGCGATGCATACCACTTTTTGCCTGCGGCTCATCGGTGAGGATGCTCAAGCGGTCGCCGGAGCTGCCAGAGAGTGCCTGGACATGGTCGATGACCTCGAGGGGAAACTGAGCCGTTTCATTGATGGCAGCGATGTCTTCCGCATCAACCGCCTGCATGCCGGCGAAACCCTGTACTTGAGCGATGCCTGCCACCAGTGCCTGCTGCTTGCCATCCAGGCTCACACTTTAACTGGCGGCTTGTTCGACATTACGGCTGGCAGCCTCATTGCCCATCGCAAGGCCGGTGGCAGCGGGCCGTTGCCGGTGTTGAGCGGACGGCTGATCATTCATCCCGATGTGGCGGCCATCACCTGCGAGAGCCCTGGTCGTGAAATTGATCTCGGCGGCATTGCCAAAGGCTTTGCCCTCGATCAAATGGTCGCCCGGTTGGCCGATTGGGGTGTGACCGGGGGATTGCTGGCGGCCGGCGCGAGTTCGTTGTTAGCCGTCGGTCCGCAATCTTGGCCGGTGCGGCTTGGCGGCGAGTTGGAGGACCGTCAGATCGCGCTCAGCAACGAGTCGTTGAGTGCATCGGGTACCGAGGTGCAGGGGAGTCACATCGTTCACCCAGCTGGCGAGGGCTGTGAGGCGAAATACTTGAGTCAGCGGGTGTGGGCACTGGCAAAATCCGCGGCTCTCGCTGAAGTCTGGTCCACCGCCCTGATGTTGATGAGCCGCGAGGAGGCCGCCGCCCTTGTGGAGCAAGCAACGCTGCTGCATGCCTACGCCGAATTTGATGGCCGGGTGGATGTGTTGAAATGATGAGTGGCCATGCGCGCCTAGTTTGCTCTCTTTGCCGGAGCACACTCAAGGAGAGGTGGCGTCCCGCCGCCATGGCCCATGCGCAGAGCAAGGGCAGCCGCCTGGTGGGCCTTCTTTGCTCATCTCAGGGGAAGATGTGGACTAGATGCCCCACTCTCCTTGAAGGAACTCAAGATATGGGCAGGATCCTCGACTCTCCCTGAGTGAGACACTCACCTGTCTTCACTTGACGCGTCTGCCGGGCCGAACTAAGAGTCTTGCAGATGAACGGAGCCCAATCATGAACCACGGCATGCGCAGGGCCTTGGTGATGATGGTATGGTCGGGTTGCTTGTTCGTCGGCACGGTATTATCGATGGCGGCACCGCTGGCCATTCCCTACACAGCGGACCCTGAGACGCTGCACTTGTGGCACCTCGATGAGGCTGCTCCCCCCTTTCAAGATTTAGGCACCAGACCTACCCTGCTGTGGGGGTTGCTCAACGGGGCCCGGACCGGGGCCCCGGGCTTGGATGGCTTCTCTGGAGCGGTGTGTTTCATGCACTCAGCTCAAAGCGAGCCAGGTGTGGAGCGGCCATACGGTCCGATTTTATTGGCGAATCCGAAACTTGGCATCAGCCACGGCGGCGGTGAGAGCACACCCATACCGGTGATGGGTGAGGATGGCGCCTTCACCATGGAAGCGCTCGTCAAGCTCGACGTCCTGCCATCGGCCTCGCCGGGATTTGCCGCAGATATCATCACGATGGACCACCAATTATCCGAACACCGGGTGTTCTTGTTCCGAATCGAAAAACCCGGCTTCCTGTCCTTCGTCCCGCTCTTCGGCGATGAAGTCCGCGGCGGTGGGCTGGCTACGATCCCGACCAGCGGCCCACACGCCATCAATACCCGCGACTGGTTCCACGTGGCCATCACATACGACGGCAATAAATTCGTGGCTAACAACCTCAGGTTTTATT
>JBAXCM010000566.1:0-3026 GCA_037141475.1 Verrucomicrobiota bacterium
GTGCTGGGGTGGCTGTGGCGGCTCCTGGGACGGGTTCGAGCGTGAGGGGATCGACCAAGGTGGTGGCTGTGACCAGTTTGCCGGGGAGGGCTTTGACGTGGTCGGCGGTGAGTTCCTCGATGGTGACGAATTGGCCGGCATTTTTGCGTGCGGCCGAGATTTTCATAGCGACTTTGGCCATCTCGGTGGTGATCACGTCGCCTTTGGTATTCCCGAAATGGTTGCGAACGTAGGTCATGATGCCAGCGAGTTCCTCCGGTGTCATGGGCCCCTGTGGCGTCATCATCCCATAAACTTTTCCGTTGCTGGTTTTCCCCTGCAGGCCGTTAAGGATGATCATGGAGAATCGTTCGGTCTCGCCATTGGCCCAAGCGCTACCAACGAGCGACGGGAAGTTGGTGCCATTGCCTTTGGCCTCCGGGCCGTGGCAGGTGATGCACTTGGCCTCAAACACCTTCTTGCCGCGGGCCATGTAGGCTTCTAGTGCGGGCTTGGGCGGCAAGGGTGTGGCGACACTGCCGGGCGGAGTGCCCCGCACGTAGCCATCACGAAACACCGAGGCGTAAGACAAGTGATCGCCACCATAGTCGAGAATGAAACCGGCTAGAATCAACACTGCGCCGCAGATGATGGTCGTGGGCCACAACGAAATCGGCTCAGTACCGTTATCTGGAATCCGTTTTTCACGCGCCGCAGCTGCATGCTCGGGGGCGGCGGCGGGCACTGCGGCGGGTTCGTTAGAATCGGTTGATTGAGAGGGCGCGGACATGATGCAAGGGGAATGGAACTGGGGAAAACAACGCTCAACGGGCGGCAGCCTTCGGTTCGGGCGGAGCGAAATTCAGCGCGGCGGGAACGGGTTGGTCTTTTTTCATGGCTAGCAGATAGGACACCAATGCCTTGGCGTCCGGGCTCGGCAGCAACTCGGTGGTGGCGTCCCCTCCGAACGGCAGGGCCTCATTGGACGGTTGGCCCTTGACTTCGCGCCGGGTGAAAAGAAAGCGATAGGACGGGCAGGTGGACTTGCGAGTTTCGGGGTTGCGCCTCGGGTCGTAGAGATGGGCGTAAAACATTGCGGCAGGATCTCCAGCCCCACCTTTGGCCGCAACCGCAGCCTCAAAGCGCCTCGCCACGTTAGACAAGTCCGGCCCCATGCGGGTGAGGCCAACCTGCGCGAATGTCTCGCCCTCGAAGTCGTAGGCATTGGTCTCGCGGCGGGTGTCTCCACGTTCCGGATCCTTGGCCAGACCTGCCAAATCCGAACGATACATGTCGTTGCCAGCATAAGTGGGACGCGCCACTTGGGTGTGGCACAGGTAGCAGCCGTTTTCAGCATAAACCTTGGCCCCATTCACAATACGGCCACTGCGCTTCGGATAGAAAATACCGGCCGCCCCATCGGTCTCCTTGGTGAGCGTGACGGGCCCCAGATTGCGCATCATGATGAAGGGAACAATGACGACAAGCAACCAGGCGAGACCAAAGCTGGCGGCGAGGCCGAGGATGAATGGGCGGAGGGACATGGGAAATCGCGGAGGGTGGATATAGAAAAGATAGAGGGGGTGGCGCTCAGTGGCTGGCGGTGGCGGCGCGCTCGGCCGCCGAATCCATCAGGGTCGGGGCACCGCTGCGGCGGCCACGGCCTAACCACATCATGGCGAGATGAAGGAAGAAGAAAACGTTCGAGAACAAGATAACGCACCATGCGAAGGTGGATACCGCGGCATACGGGCGGACGACGTCGATGACGGTTTCCCAGGGTTGGAGCCAAGCTTCCTGAGCGCTGCCTTGGATGAAGCCGCCAAACAAGGCGCCGAAGGCGATTGCGACGATGCCGTAGGCGGAGAAGAAGAAGTGCATATTGATAAATCGGCTGGATACCCACTCGCGACAGGTGATGCGCGGCACGATGAAGTACACGGCACCGAACATCATGAAACTGAAGCAGCCGTAGAGCGCGAGAATCTCAAAACCATAGCCGGAGATGGAGAACTGGGTGAGCTTGAGCGAGGATCCCGGCAGATTCAAGGCGATGGCAGCCACCGCCAGCAACAACAGGCCCATTAGACCGGCCAGTGTGAAATGCAGCGCTGGACTTTTAGGCAGCTTTTCCTCTGACGAAAAAATGGCGCGCAGGATATTGGCGACCGCGATGGCCAATGGCACAGCCAACAGCGCGGTGGCGGCAGCCCCCAGATAGGGCAGGAACACCCCGGTAAGCGGCACTCCCGCGAGCTTTTGCATGCCGGCCCAAGGTGCCACCACTGCCAGTGACCAAAATCCCAACCTAGCGAGCGATGTGCTGGGAATCGGCCGACCGGTTAGTTTTGGCGCCAGATAATAAGCGGTGCCAATGGCGATTGGAATGAAGAACAAGAACATCAGGGCCGATTTGAACCAAGCGTTGATGGCGGCTGCCATCAGCGGATGCGTGCTGGCGCAAAACAACAGGCCGTTGGCGGTGATGAAGACCCATGGAAACCAGATCATAGCACCCAGCAAATACCACTGCGCCACATAAGAGCGCTCACCTTCCCGCACCCGGAACTGAATGAATGACCACACCACGATCGCACAATAACAAAGCAATAAGCCCGGCCACACAAACGCCGGAAATTCCATCCACGGCATGCCCGTTCCCCGGCCATCAAGAATGCCAATGGTGCCTAACAGGACAACCAGATTCCAGACGTGCCCGGCAGTGAGAATTGTGCCCGCCGACCGGCATTCCTGATGCGACATCCGCGCCATCAGCCAAATAAGCACCCCGAAGCCCGCTTGAAATCCCCAGCCGTAGATAAGCGTGTTGATGTGTGCCGGAAACACCCGGCCGTAGCTCGCATACTCACAGTCATCCATGAATTGCGGACAGTGCACCTTGATCGAGGCAATGATGGCCAGCAGAATCGATACCGCCAGCCAAGCAGCCCCACTGGTTAGAAAAAACATCACCGGATGACGTAACGAGCGGTCAATCCCGGCTCGCAGCGTGGCGTCCGATAAGGCAGTGGCGGAAGAGGCAGATG
>JBAXCM010000567.1:0-3023 GCA_037141475.1 Verrucomicrobiota bacterium
GCCCTGAGCCATGCCCTGAGCCATGCCCTGAGCCATGCCCTGAGCCATGCCCTGATCCGTGCCCTGAGCCGTGCTCATGCCCTGAGGCGTGTGGCTAAGACTCTCACATTAGCGCTCACTGATCGGACAACGGCGCGTCTGGCCTGTCTGCGCATGAAACGCCAGGCTGGAAGCCCGTCGTCCTTGACAGGTAGGATGCCTATCCTCCTGTCATTCAAAACCGCCCATGCGGGCGACGATTTTGATAGGTGTGTTCGTATCCCGCCCGCGACAATCTAGTGGTCCGATCGGACCACTGGATTGTCGCGGATAGATCTTGACTATTGCGGTGTTTGGCGTTCAGTTTTGGCCACATCCATCATGTCCCACATTCTTGAAAAAATTGCTTTGCTAGGTCTGGTTCTTCCTGCTGTGCCAACACCGGTGGCGGCCTATGTAAACTGTGTGCGAAGTGGCAATCTGTTATTTTTATCCGGTGGGCTGCCGATTGATGGGGACGTGAAAGTCATCGGCAAGGTGCCCGATGATGTTTCTGTTGAGCAAGCCAAGGAAGGTGCGCGGATGATTGTGCTCAACCGCCTGGCGGTGATCCAGGATGCCATTGGCTCGCTGGACAAGGTCAGGCAGATTGTTTCCCTCACAGGTTTTGTTAATTCCGCTGCGGATTTTCACGGTCATCCGCAAGTGATCAATGGGGCCTCGGAATTGCTGGTGGAAATTTTTGGTGACAAGGGGCGGCACTCACGGACAGCGCTGGGAGCGGCGGCGCTGCCGCTGAATGTGGCGGTTGAGATCAATCTAATCGTTGAGATAGAGGACTGAAGATGAAGATTCAATACCTCCAACACATGGGTTGTGAAGGCCTCGGTCGGATCGCCAACTGGGCTGCAGAGCGGGGGCATGACGTCAGTGGCACCCATCTTTACCGGGGGGATCCTTTGCCTAACGACCATGCATTTGATTGCCTGGTGATCATGGGCGGGCCGATGAACATCTATGAGTACCGGAACCATCCGTGGCTGACCGCCGAAAAGCCGTTCATCAAGCGTGCCATTGAGAGCGGCAAAATCGTGCTCGGTGTCTGCCTGGGCGCGCAACTTATTGCCGACGTGCTAGGAGCCAAAATCCATCAGAATGCCACGTTTGAGATCGGGTGGTTTCCGGTGCGCTTCACCGCCGCGCGGCGGTCCATCCCGGCCATGCGCGATTTTCCAGACGAACTCACCGTGCTCCACTGGCACGGCGATACCTTTGACCTACCACCCGGGGCTGTGCAGCTCGCCACCAGCCAGGCCTGCCATCAGCAAGCATTCGCTTTCGGCAACCGGGTCATCGGACTGCAATTCCATATCGAGGTGGACGAGCCAGACGTCGTCGCGTTCGTGGACGACACGCTGCCCGATCCGGTTCCCGACCAAATTCAGTCGGCTGCGGACATCTTTGGCGGTCAGCGCCACCTTCCGGCGATTCACGGCGCGCTCTATGCCATGCTGGATGCGCTGGCAATGTCCTGAAAATTCGCCGTGTTCGTCTTCCGGCTTGCCCGTTGGGCTGCTTCGTGCTTGCCTCTGCGCCACATGAAAATTCTCGTTGCCTATTCTGGGGGGCTGGACACCTCCGTCCTGCTCAAGTGGCTCAAGGAAAAGTACTCTGCTGAGATTCTCGCCTATTGCGCCGACGTCGGCCAGGCCGATGAATTGGACGGGCTGGAACAAAAAGCCCTGAGCACCGGGGCGTCGAAGTATTTCCTCGGCGACCTGAAGGAGGAATTTGCCCGCGACTACATTTTTCCGATGCTCCAAGCCAACGCGATTTACGAGGGCCGCTACCTGCTGGGCACCTCCATCGCCCGTCCTTGCATCACCAAGGGAATGCTTGATGTGGCACTGGCCGAAGGTGCCGATGCCATTGCTCACGGTGCCACCGGCAAGGGCAACGACCAAGTGCGTTTCGAACTATCAGCTGCCACCCTGGCCCCGCAAATCAAGTGCATCGCCCCGTGGCGTGATGCCTCGTTCCGCGCCCAATTTCCCGGCCGTGCCGAAATGATCGCTTACGCCGAAGCCAATGCGATCCCAATCAAGGCATCGATGAAAAAACCGTATTCGATGGATCGCAACCTGTTGCACATTTCGTTTGAAGCCGGCATGCTTGAAGACCCGTGGTACGATGCCACAACTCCGGCCGACAAGGAGATGTATGTTCTATCCAGTTCGCCAGAGGACGCACCGGACCAACCTCAGTACGTCCAAATCCTGTTCTCCAAGGGCGATGCCATTGGTCTCCAGTCTGATGGTTTAGCTCCTCTCATTGCCAGCCTCGGGGACTTTCAGGTGCTTGGCGAACGCGACGGCTATACCCTGCTTTCACCTTACGGCATCATGCGCGTCCTCAATGCCCTTGGTGGCAAACATGGCGTTGGCCGCGTCGATATCGTCGAGAACCGTTTCGTCGGCATGAAGTCCCGCGGGATCTATGAAACGCCCGGCGGCACGATTTTGTTAGCAGCGCACCGTGATCTCGAAGCTCTCACGGTGGACCGCGAAGCGATGCACGTCCGGGACACACTCATTCCAAAATACGCCCAGCTCGTCTATAACGGGTTCTGGTTTGCCCCTGAGCGCGAGGCCATCCAGGCGTTGGTGAGCCATACTCAGCAAACGGTTTCCGGTGAGGTGCGCGTCAAGCTCTACAAGGGCAATATCATCAATGCCGGTCGCCGCTCGCCTCACAGTCTCTACTCGGAAGCCATCGCCACCATGGAAGGCGGCCAGGAGGCTGCCTATAACCAAGATGATGCAAGCGGCTTCATCGCTCTAAACGCGTTGCGTCTCAAGGCCAGTGCCCGGCAGAGGAAATAGCGGGCTGTCCGTGAGGGGGATGGCAGCATGGTTTCGTTAGATTTCAACAACAAGCGGGGCCGCCGTGGTGAAACGGCGGCCCCGGGGTTAGGGATTGTAGCGGGTCGGGGGGAACCGGATCAGTTAGGGTGCTAGCACTCCCAAGCGCACGAACAGTTCCGT
>JBAXCM010000568.1:0-3016 GCA_037141475.1 Verrucomicrobiota bacterium
TGTCAAGGAGCTCGTGGTCGAGTTCAAACTTGGCAATGAGCTCGGCAGGAAGGCGGTGCGCGAGGGGGGAGGTCTTGAGATCAAGGGCTCGGCGGACAAGCCGCTGACAATCATCAAGGCGACCTATAGGGCTGAAGGCATGAATGACTATGGGCTGAGGGATTATGTCTATACCTCAAAGGATTTGCCGCATTCGGAAGCGAAGCCATGGAAGCTTGTCTGCCAGCTGCCTTACAATGCCCAATACACGATGTGGATACGGGTCAAGGCCGACGCGGCCGGCAAGGTGATCGAATTTGATTCGTCCAATCCGTTGATGCGCTGCACGACCCCCGTCCAGAAATATACGACTGTCGATGGGGAGCAAGCCTACGAAATGAAGGACTGGACCGCCGGAGAGGGCGCCATTTATACCATCCCTGCCGGCGTGACGGTCCTTGCCGTGAAATTCCGCGAGACAGGATATGACACCCAGTTCGCAGGCTCGTTTTCATGTAATGACAATGACTATAACATTCTCTGGAAAAAGGCGACGCGGACGTTGTATCTCTGCCTGCGAAACAATTGTTTCATGGGCTGCCCTGACCGGGAACGGGGTGAATGGCAGGGTGATGCGGTCCTGGAAATGGAGGAGTGTTTTTACGCCATGGATCTGTCATCGCACAAACTGGCAAAGAATTTCATGCTGACACAACAGATCGGCCAGCTTGCCGGGCAGAATCTGATCGCCCACGGCGAGTATGGCGACTGGACCTATTATCTTTATACCGGCGATCTCGAAACGCTTAAGCAGATCTATCCCACTACAAAGAAATATCTTGATCTCTACAACATCGGGGCCAACGGGCTGCCGGATTATCGGTTAGTTATGACCGGCGGCCTGGTCGATATTTATGATTGGTATGACTGGGGGACCGGAAAACAGGACTTCAAGGTGATCCAAGCCGCAGAATATTGCGGTGCGTTATCCGCTCTGAAGAAAATGGCGCAGGTGACCGGACATACCGAAGATATTCCCGCCATGGATGCCAAGCTCGACAGTATCAAGAAGAGCTTCGACCGGGTATTCTGGAAAGACGACGGGTACAGGTCGGGGACGGATCTTGACGAACGGGCCAATGCGATGGCGGTGTGCGCAGGGCTTGCGGACAGCTCGAAGTATGGCGTGATCACCGGCCTGATAGGAGGAATAGAAGGCACCAGCGGGCCCTATTTTGAACGCTGGATCATGGAGGCGCTTTGCGTGATGGGCCAGCAGGAGAAAGCCCTGCTCAGGATGGCCAACCGATACCGGGGACAGATCGACGCCAGCTTCACGACCTTATGGGAGTATATGGAGCGGGGCTTTGATATCAAAACGGGCACGGATGCCGTCAATTACCTGACACTGAACCACGCTTGGAACAATCCCAATACCATCCTCTCCAGATTCATTGCGGGAGTGGCTCCGGAGAGTCCGGGCTGGACGCTCTATCATGTATTGCCGAAGGAGGCGTTTCTGACTTCCCTCGATACTGCGGTTCCGACCGTTCAGGGGAAGGTGTCGGTTTCGATCCGGAAAACCGCGTCAAATTACAGCCTGTCTGTGACCTCTCCTTCAAACACGACGGCCATCGTCGGCATTCCCAAAAGTTCGTTCACGAAGCTTGATTCCATCATGGTCAATGGCGCGGCAATCTGGAAGGGTTCGCCTTCCGGCAGTGTCGAGGGTGTCTCATTCAACGGCGAGGATGCAACGTATGTGACCTTCAAGGTGAAGCCCGGAACGTGGAATTTCGTCGGAGCGGGAAGCGTGAAGATGACAACGCCGAAAAAACCTGCTGTTCCCGTCAAGCCCGGCGTGGAGCTGAACAAGAAAGCCTGGACCGTGTCAGCGTGTGTGGATAATAAAACATTCGAGGCCGGGCCCTGGAGCGGCGTAAAACTGACTGCCGATGCAAGCTCGGCCAATATCATTGACGGCGATCATTGGACAGGATGGCGGACCATGACGGATCAGGTTCCCGGACAATGGGTGGTCATTGACATGAAGCAGCGCCAGAGCTTCAACAAGATCGTCATGGATACGGTCTGGGCGATTTATGACACGCCTGCGGGGTATGCGATCTATGTGTCTGACGACACGGCCAACTGGGGCCAGCCAGTGGCGACCGGAGTCGGGGAACGGTGGGGGATCACTGCGGCCACCTTCTCGACAAAAACCGGACGGTACATCAAGATCGAGCAGACCGGGACGAAAAATCAGGTGTGGTCCCTCTTTGAAGTCGATGTCTTGCGGATGTAAAGGAAAGGAATACACAACATAAAAACTTTATATATATGATTTCATCAGGAACAAACCGGGTCAATGATCAATCGGGTTAACCGGATTCGGCAACCAAAGAATGAATCACAATGAAATGAATCAACAAAATGAAAGGGATAAGTAATATGAAGACATTATCAGTTCAGGCGGCATTCTTACTTGCCGCGGTGTCCGCCAGTGCGGACGTAAAGCTAAACCCCATCTTCGACGACCACGCGGTTCTCCAAAGAGATATTCCTGTTTCAGTCTATGGCACGGCGGAACCCGGCGAGAAGATGACCGTCGCCTTCGCGGGCCAGACCCAGTCGGCGAGCGCCGACAAAGAGGGTGCTTGGAGTGTCAAACTCGCCGCCATGAAGGCGTGCACGAACGCCACCACGATGACCGTGACCGGCAAGAACAAGCTGACCCTCAGCGATGTGGTGGTGGGTGACGTCTGGATTTGCAGCGGCCAATCTAACATGGATTTCACGCCCGGTGCCTATCACAACGCGCTTGATCCAAAACCCTACGATGAGAAGGATTTCGATGTTCCGTTGCTGCGACAGTTCCATCTCGTCAACGAGCCGTCGATGCATCCTGAGACGAACGTGAAAGTCAATCGCGGGAACGGGACGTCGGAAGAAAGCGCCGCCTGGCTTCCCTGCAAGCCGACCACGGGAAACCGCTTCACGGCGGTGGGCCTCTATTTCGGCCGCAAGCTCCAGATAG
>JBAXCM010000569.1:0-2993 GCA_037141475.1 Verrucomicrobiota bacterium
GCAGGTTCCAGGATGCGGACGAAAGCGCATACTACCAGCATGTGTGTCGCCGGGCCGGCATTCAGGTCCATTATTGCGCGGAGCAGTTTGAGAACGACGGAAGCCCCGTGTCAAAGATCGTCACGGGTGTCAAACGGGCGATGGCGGGTGAATACAGCCGCGAACTGTCATCAAAAGTGTTCCGCGGTGCGTGCCGCCTGATCACTCTCGGATACAAGCAGGGTGGCGCGGCGGGTTACGGTTTACGCCGGATGTTGGTGGATCAGGCCGGACAATCCAAGGGGGTGCTGGCACATGGGGAACAAAAGAGCATCCAAACCGACCGGGTCGTGCTTATTCCGGGTCCCGATGACGAGCAGGCCGACATCCACTGGATCTATCAGTCGTTCGTGACCGAGGGCAAAACCGAGGCGGAGATCGCCGCCAACCTCAACGCGCGTGGCGTGCTCACCGACATGGGCAGGCAATGGACTCGGGCGAGTGTCCATCAGGTGCTCACCAATGAGAAATATATTGGAAACAGCGTCTACGGCCGCACGTCCTACAAACTGAAAGAATGCCATGTGCGCAATCCTCCCGATAAGTGGGTTCGTGCGGATGGTGCCTGGCAAGGCGTGGTGGATCCGGTTGTTTTCCATACGGCACAAGGAATTATTCTCGCGCGCAGCCGACGGTACACGAATGCCGAAATGCTCGCCGCACTCAAAGGCATCCTTGAGCGTCATGGCAAAATCACGGGGCCGATGATCGACGGGGCGGACGACATGCCATCCAGTGCGGCCTTCCGGCATCGCTTTGGCACTCTCGTCGCGGCGTACGCGTTGATCGGTTACACCCCGCCTGCCGACCTTGGGTTCATCGAAATCAACCGTTGGATGCGCAGCACCCACCCAGAACTCATGGGTTCAGTGGTCGACAGTTTGCGCGGCGTGGGCGCGGGGGTGGAAATGGGGGGAAGTCGCAACGTGTTACACGTCAACGGTGAGATTCGTGTGTCGGTTTCACTATGTCGCCACTGGAACACCGGCGCGGGTGCGTCACGCTGGGTCATCATGATGGATCAGGCGGGGCGACCCGACATCACCATCGCGGCCAGACTCGCCTCGGCTAACAACGGCATCCGCGATTACTATCTACTGCCATCCATCGATGTCGCCGCCGGAAAACTCCGCCTCGCCGAAGCGAATGGCACTTGCCTCGACGGCTATCGGTTTGACGACCTCAGCCACTTTTTCACCCTTGCCCAGCGGACGCAGGTTGGGAGGGAATTCTAATCCACATATCAAAGCCATGAAAAACGAAGTCATATTCATCCCGCTGGATCGCATCCGAATCCTCAACCCGCGCTGCCGGGATCGCAGGAAGTTTGAGAAGATCGTCGAAAGCATCCGCAACCTCGGACTCAAGAAACCCATTCAGGTCAGCCTGCGACATGGAAACTCACCCGACGGGCAACCCTACTATGATCTCGTCTGTGGTCAGGGGCGGATTGAGGCGTTCCAAGCTCTGGGTTCTCAGGAAATCCCCGCAGTGGTGGTCGAGGCGTCGAAAGAGGATCTCATGATCATGAGTTTGGTTGAAAACATGGCGCGCAGGTATCCCGCCCCCGGCGACCTGATTGTCGAAATAGACAGGCTCAAACAGGCGGGCTACAGCAATGCGGCCATCGGCAAGAAGCTGGATCTCGTCGACTCGATGGTCAGTGGCCTGTTATCGCTGCGCAATGCTGGCGAGGAGCGACTCCTGACCGCGGCAAGGCCCGCACGCTCAAGCGCAACGGCCTCGTTGAAGTCGTGGCCGCCACCACCAGTCTGGCCGATATCGGGGGACTGGGCTTGTTAAAGGAATGGCTGGAGCGCCGCAACGGTGCTTTCAGTGCATCCGCCAGTGCCTACGGTCTGCCCGCACCCAAGGGTTTGCTGATTGTCGGTATCCCGGGCACAGGAAAATCACTGACAGCCAAGGCCACTGCCGGGGCGTTCGGACTACCGTTGCTGCGCTTGGATATGGGCTGTGTGTTCGGCGGTATCGTCGGCCAAAGTGAAGCCAACCTGCGATCCGTCATCCAGACCGCCGAAGCCATCGCGCCCTGCGTCCTGTGGATCGACGAGATAGAGAAGGGATTCTCGGGCAGCAAGTCCAGCGGCTCCACGGATGGTGGCACGTCCTCCCGCGTGTTCGGCTCATTTTTGAGTTGGATGCAGGAAAAGACAGCGCCCGTGTTTGTGGTGGCCACTGCCAATGACGTGTCAAAACTCCCGCCTGAATTCCTGCGCAAGGGCCGGTTTGACGAAATGTTCTTCGTCGATCTGCCCGATACCTTGGAGCGCACGCAGATCTGGGATATTGTCATCAAGCGCCACGGCCGCAGACCCGAGGATTACGATACCGTGGTGCTGTCCCGTGCTTGCGGGCAGTTCACCGGTGCCGAAATCGAGGCCGTATTCATCGATGCCCTGCACGAGGCATACGCCGACGGCCGGGAGCCCAAGGCCAAGGATATCGTCGAAGCCATGACCCGCTGCGTGCCCCTGGCCCAGCTGATGGACGGCGAGATCGCTGCATTGCGTCATTGGGCAAAAGGCCGGGCACGCGAAGCCGCGAGCCACCCAAACACCGGTCCCGGCCACGGCAGACGCATTAGCAGCCAGGCCAATTGAATCACTAATCCACTGCGGAGAGTTCCATTCTCTCCGCAGTGTCGTGGTCCGCATCAAATGGTTGGCGGCCGAGCCGATTTCTTAACCTTAATCGCTTGATTCACTTTCCCATTCCAGTACTCGACATATACGAGATAGGCCTCCTTGCTGATCAAAAAGCCAATGTGCTGCCGGACCGTTAGCCTGTAGGAGTTCAGTGTGGTCAAGCCATGTCGCAGTGCCTTCGCCACTCTGTGGTGCCCGTCGATCAGGTTGTATTGCCCTGGCGAGATTTCTGCAAACGGAGCTGATGGATGGCAGGTCGTGGCCGTGTTGCTGCCAGTGGCGGTGGAG
>JBAXCM010000570.1:0-2976 GCA_037141475.1 Verrucomicrobiota bacterium
TAAATGGCCCCGGCAGCGAGCAATGCGGTCGGCAGCGGGCCTTCGAGCCGGTAAAAGCCGGGGGCGTCAGCGAGAGGCGTGCCGGGAAAATTGGCGGGCTCCCCTCCTCCAGCGGTAGCTATTAACGGATTGAGCCGAAAAAACGTTTCAGCGGGCTGGTTGTTCCACTCCATCAAGGCCAGCGCGTTGGCTTTGCCGTATGTCGCCCGCCAGCGGTTGAATAACCAGTCCGGATGCGAGTGAACGACAGCAGGCGGCAGGTCGTCGATTTCATCTAACAGGCGTTTTCGGGAGGTGGTGGCGCGGCGCAGCACCGCATTGATGAGGCTTCGCACATTGGCCTTACCGGCTTCAACGGTTTCATTGACGGCGGCGTGGTCGGGCAGGTTGAGAATGAGCAATTGGCAGAGGCCGACGCGCAGCACGTCGCGGGTTTCCGGGTCGAGTTTGCCGTCACGCAGTTTACCGATCCAATGGTCGAGCAGGCGGCGGTGGCGCAGCACGCCGAAGAGGATGGCTTGCAGCAGGCCGCGATCTGGCGACGAGAGTTTGCGGCGCTGGGCGTGGCGCTCGATGAGGCTTTCGGCGTAGTCCTGTCCTTGAGCCCATGCATGAAGGGCGGAAACGGCGGCTTGGCGGACGTGGAAGTTTTTGGCAGGCATGGGGCAATTTCAATCAACAATCACAAGGGGTGCTGGGTGCCGGGGCAAGACCCATCCTCAGGGCTGAGCGACGGGTTTGAGTTCCTGTTGGATGAAGCGCACGACGGTGGTGTAATTCTTGTTGTCGCGTGCGGTGCCGAGGAGGACGGTGCCACCGCCTTCGAGCCGCCAGCAGTGGCTGGCAAGGCAGGCACCATCGCTCAAATCTGCAAGCGGCGGAAAATTGCCTTGCTGCAACGGTTCGCCGTAGAGAATAGTTAGAAGTTTGGCAAAATCTTCCCAGCAGGCCTTGAGGCGGGTTGAATAGGCGTCTTCCGGGAGTGCCTCGGTTTGGAGTGATACCTCGCGCATCAGGCCGGCACCCGACCAATTGAAGAGCAAGCGGCAGTGCAAGCCGCCGACATCCTTGCGGGTTTGGAAACTGCCGTTGAGGCCGAAGCGCCCAAGGAGGGATTCGGCCACCCGTAGTTCGACGATCTTGCTGGCTTTGAGCTTGGCGAGGACCTGCTCGCGGGTGTCACCAAAGTGGAGGGTGTCAAACACGGCGCTGGCGTCGGCGACGGGTTCCGCAGGTTTGGCCACTGGCAACGGGTGATTGGCCTCGAGCCACTGGAGGTCGTCGGGGTGGACCTTTTTGATGTCCAGGGTGAATACCAGTCCATCGCTGCGGCGGATCGTCACGTTGCGCTCGTCGCGGGTCAAAAATTCACCTTGGATGCTGCTCTCACCTGCAGGGTTTTTCCACGGACGAGGAGCTGCTGCAAGCGGGAGAAGCACGGAACAAACAAGGATAAGGGATCGGCCAAACATGTTAGGGTGGAATGCTTAAAAATGCGGGTGTTTGATCAATAGGCCGGTCTAATGGCCCTGGGGGCGTTCGCGAGGTTCCCATTCGCGGCGGGTACGCGAGCGGACTGAAAAAACAATCGGCACCCCGGGGGCGGGATGGGCCTCACGCATCCGGTTGGTTAGATAGCTTTCATAACTGTTGGCCATGAGTCGTTTATCATTGACGAAGAGCACGATGGTAGGGACAGGGATAACGCTGTATTTCTCGTTGGTGGCGGCGGTCGCGTAGTAAAGTTTGAGGCGGCGGCGCAACTTGTTATCAATGGGCGGCAGGTTTTGCTCAAAGGCGGCTTGCAGGATGCGGTTGAGCACACCGGTACCGGGGACGGCTTGGGCCCCCTTGCGGACTTTGAGGGCCTCCTTGAGAACGTGATCGACGGCCGAACCGGTCTTGGCAGAGCAGGCGACGAAGGGTGCAAAGGCGAGGAAGAACAACTCGCGGCGGACGTGTGCGGCGGCCTGCTCCAAGCGGGTCTTGTGTGGGGCGTCAGGGAGATAGAGGTCGAATTTATTGAGGGCGATGACGCAGGGTTTTTTCTCCTCAAGGATGAGTTGGGCGATTTTGCGGTCTTGAGCAGTGATGCCACTGGCCAGATCAATGACCAACACGCAGAGGTCGGCGCGGCGAATGGCTTTTTCCGAGCGCATCGCGGAAAATACTTCCACCGAGTTGTCGCGCTTCCCCCGTGGCCGAAGCCCGGCCGTATCAATCAGCGTGAATCGCTCGCCCTGAAACGTGTAGGGCAGGTCCACCGCATCCCGGGTCGTGCCGGCGATCTCCGAAACAATCGTGCGCTCGTCGTGGAGAATCGCATTGACCAGCGACGACTTGCCGGCATTGGGCTTGCCGACGATGGCCAGCTTGATGCCGACGGCCTCGGCCACTTCGGCAATGGCTTCAGTTTCGGCCACCAAGGGGGCGATGGCGGCATCAATTTCATCACAGAGGTGGCCGAAATTGCGCCCGTGCTCGGCGGATACTAAAATACTGTTAGTGAAGCCAAGACGCGTAAAATCGGAGAATATCGACTCGTGCCTTGAGTCGTCCACCTTGTTAATGACGAGGATCACCGGTGGCTTGGCCTTGCGGAGTTTTTGAGCGAGCGCCTGATCCACGGGCGTGAGGCCGTCCTGCGCATCCACCACCAACAGGATCAAATCTGCGGTTTCCATCGCAATGTCCGCTTCAATCGCCACTTGCTCGCCAAACCCGTCGTCAATACTCGTGCCGATGCCGCCGGTATCTATCAGGGTGCAGGCGTGGGCGGTGGCTTTGGACGGCGCGGCAATCCGGTCGCGGGTGACGCCAGGTTGGTCATGGACGATGGCGATTTTTCGCCCCGCAAGGCGGTTGAAGAGGGCGGATTTTCCGACGTTCGGGCGTCCGACAATGGCAACAGTAGGCATGGAGGTAAGGAGAAAGGGAATGTCCGTGAGGACTTGACATACTTGCGAACTGCTAGCT